>CAXNEV010000066.1:0-11393 GCA_964200925.1 Candidatus Latescibacterota bacterium
CGGGTTAAAAATGGATTGGCACAAAAACAAAAATGCGTGAAGGAGTAGCCCTCAACACATCGTCAGGTGCGTTTTGAATGGCCGGGTGTTTGAAACGCGTGGCGAGGATTTTTTTGCGATTATTTAAACCAGTATCCGCCATCAACAGACAAAACAGTGCCGGTAATATAATCGGCGGCATCAGAACACAAAAAGGTGGCGGCTCTGGCGATGTCCGCAGGGGTTCCCAAACGGCCCCAGGGTAGTTGTTTTCCAGCTGTTTGCATGTCCTGTTCAGAAGTGTACTGGCGTTCACCGGGTGTGTCGATCCAGCCGGGGTTGATGACATTGGATCGAATGTGATGGGGTGTGAGTTCGTTGGCAATGGTGGCCGACATTTGATTGATACTGGCCTTTGCGGCATTGTAGGGCAGTGACGTTTTGATCGGGATTTCAGACAAAACAGAACTGATAAAAAGAATGGCTCCGCCCTGGCCCTGTTTGACCATTTGTCGGGCTCCGGATTGAGCCGCGTGAAATGCGCCCCAGAAAGTGACGTCAAACGTGTGTCGGGCACCTTCCAATTCAAGATCGATAAAGGGCTGGCGTTTGCTGTAATAAGCATTTGATACCACAATGTCGAGGCGGCCAAATTTTTTTACCGTGGCATCCACCATGTGATCTACGGCATTTCGGTCGGAGACATCGGCGGGATAAACCAGCGCGTCGGAACCGGCATTTCGAATTTCAGCGGCAACGGCTTCGGCCTCGTCGGGATGGGTGCGGCAATTCACAGTAATGCGAGCGCCAGAGCGCCCCATTTCCAGGGCAATGCCCCGGCCAATGCCGCGTGAAGCACCTGTGATAAGGGCAACTTTTCCTGTTAAATCAATGGTCATGATATTCTCTCCAGAAATGCGTGCAAAAGTTTTCAATGCACAAAACATGCGATACGGGAAGATTTTTCGCGCGATTCCGTTTCGCAACATATTTAGAAACGTCTCTTGTCCTGACAGGCTATCTTATTGAATGCATCCTGTGAGGATATTCGCGGAAAATCAGCCTCCCGGCGTTTGAGGGACGACTTTTTGCCCACTTTTGTGTCGTTACAAAAGTGGGTCGCCGAAGGCATACAAAAATGTGATAAAAGATAATCCCTTTCAGGCAAGGGGCCGGGGGTTAGGTCTCGATCAACCCCTTAACTTCATGCCATTGATATTATCTGAAAATTTTCTCAGACACCACCCATTTGACACACGATATCAAATTCTTCTTGAGTTACAGGTTGAATCGACAAACGCTGACCGCGTTGTACAACTTTCATGTCTTTTAATGCGGCATTGTTTTTCAGGTCTTGCAGGTGGACAAAAATTTTAAATGCCCTGTATTGTTGCACATCAAAAGAGAACCAGCGCGGATTGTCCTGTGTGGATTTTTCATCGTAGTATTTGCTGTCCATCTCAAATTGCGACGGATCGGGATATCGGGCACGAACAATTTTGACAACCCCGGCAATACCGGGTTCTTCGCAGTTGGAATGATAAAAAAAAGCCAGATCGCCTTCTTGCATAACATCGCGAATAAAGTTGCGGGCCTGATAATTTCGCACGCCGCGCCAGCGACCTGTATTGTCGGGGCGGGTTTTGATCTGGTCAAAAGAACACACATCGTATTCGCATTTGATCAGCCAATAATTTTTTGCCATGACCTTCCCTGTATGTTATGATGCCAGTGCGTCTGCAGCCTCTTTCCATTTTTGGTAATAGGGCGATAAACGCAAAGCCCCATCGGGTTGTGACACGAGTTGGCCATTTTGTCCGCGCGGATCGCCGCGGTGTTCATTCACATCTGATAGGCGTTTGCGCCACAGAGCAATGTGATCTTTGTATTTTGAATCGAGTGACAAATCGCAACATTCAAGTGGATCGGTTGAGAGATCAAAAAACTGTTCTTTGCCGGTGTGGTGAAAATAGATGTATTTTTCTTTTCCATCGGTCACATATTGCAGGCCGTGTTCGGATGTGTAACATGTGGTGTGTTCTCCCTGCACAAACTCGCGCCATTTTGGGGCTTTGTTTCGCGGAATGTCAAGCAGGCTCTGGCCGTCAACAGATTCGGGAACAGCAGTTCCTGAGGCATCGAGCAGGGTGGGCATGATGTCGCGCAGTTCAACGGGGTGGTCATAGACCTGATTGCGTGGCATGTCGCGCCATGTATCGGGATATTTGACAATAAAGGGGATGCGTGCCGAACCTTCATAAGCATACGTTTTGCGCCAGTGGTGATGATCGCCCATCATGTCGCCGTGATCGGAAGTGAAGATGATCAGCGTGTTGGCATAAGCATGTGGATCGCGGTGGCGCAATTCGTATAAAACGCGGCCAATTTGATGGTCAATAAAAGTAATATTGCCGTAATATCCAGCGCGGGCGCGATGAATTTCAACATCGGTGCGGTGAGATCTTGGGGCATTTACATCGGCAATTTTCTGGTCAAATTCAGCGGCCCAATTGCCCACAGCGGCTTTGGGAATATTGGGGTTGTTGATATACATGTCAAAATAGGACTGCGGAGCGTCATAGGGCGAGTGGGGGCGGGCAAAAGAAAGCCACATGAAAAACGGCTTGGAAGGGTCGCGGTGATTTAAAAAGGTAATACCTTCGCTGGCGGTCCAGTGGGTGGGATGCAAATGTTCGGGCAAATGGCTGGGACGAGCCATCCACGAGTTCCAATCCACACTGTGATCGCGATAGCCATACGATCCCTGTTTGTTTTTTTCAAAATAGAGGTGGTAGTCGCTGATAAAATTGCCAATGCGTCGGCTGCTTTCGTCAAGCACCATATGGTGAAAACCATAAAGACGGCGCTGGGGATGGTGGTGCATCTTGCCCACAGCCTGGGTATGATATCCGGCTTTGGCAAGTTCTCCAGGTAAGGTAGCGGGATATTCAAGGGCATCGGCACCGGTCATGGTGAGCCGACCGTGGTGCCATTGATCCATGCCGGTGAGAATGCCGGCGCGAGCCGGGGTGCAGGAAGGCACAGCGGTGTAGGCATGGCGAAAACGGGCCCCGCGTTCGGCCAGTTCGTCGAGATAGGGGGTTTCCAAAACAGGGTGTCCGTCGCAAGAAAGACAATCGCCGCGCTGCTGATCGGTGGTGATGAGAAGGAGGTTGGGTTTTGGAGGCATGGGTAATCCTGAGGTTGGGTGGGAACAAAGTTTTTATTATAATTCACGCGGTGCATGCACTCAAACATATACACTCAGCAAAGCAGGCAACAAATCGTCGATTTTCCGCGCGATTCCGTTTCGCAACTTACTTTTGAGACATCTCTTTTGATGACAGGCTATTTTATCTGGTGCATCCTATGAGGGTATTCGCGGAAAATCAGCCTTCCCGGTGCTTGAGGGACGGCATTTTTTGCTTACTTTTTTTTGCTGTTGAAACCGGGTGGTGGTGTATTTGGGTTGGGAAAGGTTCGCGTTAGCAAAAAAAGTAAGTCGCCGAAGGCAAAAATAGGAAAAAAAATGATAAGGAAAGAGATTGGGGAAAAGTCAGATTTTCCCCCACACCGTTTTCAATAGTCGCACCCAATTTCCAGACGTAATATTTTGAATGTCGGTTTCCGAATAACCCCGTCGTTTAAAAATTTCCGGCAACTGCTGAAGATCGGCAATTGTATTGAGATCGCGGGGAGATTGTTCCTGTCCAAAACCACCGTCAAGGTCGCTGCCAATGCCTGAGTGGTTGGCATTGCCAACCAGTTGGGCAATGTGGTCAATCTGATCGGCAACAGATTCAAGTGTGGCCTTGGTGGTCTGGGCCCAGGCGGGTTTTTCGCGCTGCCAGTCGGGGTCGAGCATCCAGGCATCCAGGGCAGTGCCAAACACACCACCGCGTTCCACAATGGCTTTGATCATATCATCTGTGAGCTGGCGCTGACCGGGCACGAGGGCGCGGCAGTTGTGGTGTGAAGCGGCAACAGGACCATCATAATAATCGAGAATTTCCCAAAAAGCCTGATCCGTGGTGTGGGTGAGATCGACAATGATACCGGCTTCTTTTAATGCATCAAGCAAGGGACGGCCACGATCCAAAAGACCCCCTTCAGTGCCAGTGCCATGGCAATAAGAACTCACACCGTAGTGCGAAATGCTGACCAAACGCAGGCCCAGATCATACCAGTAAGGCACCTGTTCAGGATCGAGACTGGGGTCGGCACTTTCCATCGCAAGCACAAGGCCAATGGGGGTGTCGGCTTTGGGGTTTTGCCAGGCTGTGACCATGTCATCGAGATCTTTTGAGGTGTGAATCTGGCGAACAACGCCAATGCGTTCCATGGCTTTGTACACCGCATAGTGGCCCATGCCAATGCCGTGGCACTGGGTTTGATCCCACATGCCCGTGCGCGTCCATTCGTCGTTGGGATCAATGCGCGACATAACGGTGCCAAACACAATGCCTACATGGCCTTTGTGCAATTCGTGAAAAGTTGTGGTGCAAGACCCAAAACCGCGCATGGTAGATTCGGCGTCATGCACGCGCACAGTGGCCGCAGGCTGCGTGATGTCGCGGTTGATTTGTATGGCGCAAAAACCCAGATCCAGGTGGCTGTCGATAATGAGATAGGGATGATCAGACATAACCATTAGCTCCAGTTGGATTTGAAAAATCGAATGAGGTTGCCGTGTGCAAATTTGGCCACGTCGTTTTCATTGTATCCGTGTGCCCGCATGATATCGAGAAAACACTGCAAGTCGTCAATGGTATTGTAATCCGTGGGAGACAGTTCCAGCCCAAAGCCGCCATCGAGGTCGGTGCCAAAAGCCACATGATCGGTATTGCCCGTTAAATTGCAAATGTGATCCATGTGTTCAAGCACTGCTTTCATCGGGCGTGTTGCCGTGGTATAATGCGTGCGGGGATCGTCCCAGTTCCAGGCAGGGCTGAGCATTTGTTCGGCAAAAACCATCCCAATAACACCGCCCCGGTCGGTAATAGCTTTGATCATGTCATCGGTCAAATGCCGTTGACCAGGCACCAAAGCACGACATGTGCAATGGCTGGCATGAACAGGGCCTTTCCAGTAATTCATAATTTGCCAAAAAGAAAGATCCGAAGCATGCGACAGGTCGATGGCGATATCGGTTTCAGCCAGGGCATCCATGAGTGCATAGGCCGGAGGATACAAACCGCCAACCGTGCCGGTTCCGTGACCATAAGTGTTGGCCCCAAAGTGGGTCAGCGATACCGAGCGCAATCCCGCACCATGCCACTCGCCAACCTGATCCGGACCGAGAATGGGGTCGGCACTTTCCATCGATAAAATAAGGCCAATGGGCGTGGTGTCTGTGGGCGATTCCCAGGATCGAACACAAGCGTCTAACTGAGTGATGGATTTGATGAAGGTAATTTCCCCTTTGTGTTCCAGCGCCTTATAATAGGCCAAATGCGATTGGCCTCGCGCATAGGCAATGGCCTGGGTGCGCACGGCATTGTGTGTGTTGTCATGGGGGTCTTGCACACGAACCATAATGGTGGACAACATCATGCCCACGCGGCCTTTGCGCATATCGGGCAGTGCAACCGTTGGCGTAAAATGTTTGGTTTGTGGCCCCTTTCGCCGTTCGAGCGAATCGGGATGACTGGAGATCCCACCGCGCACGCTGTCTTCGCGGTTGCGCAGTTCCATCACAGGCCGGGTGAGATCTCGCCGATAAAACAGGGCATTAAAAGCCATATCGAGATGGCCGTCGATAATGAGGATTGGAGGCATAAGTTTATCGCGTATTTGCAGGTGAATGATTGTGCCGTCACACCAGAACCTTCGAAATGATCGGGCGCGGATGGCCTAACGTAATGTGTGGATGGTCTATGGGCAAGCAGAAATTGACAAGCCGTTTTAAAATACCCCTTTTAAACGGGCAAACAAAAGCCCCTCATCTCTTTGAGAAATAAGGGGCTTTTGTCATGAAAAAGAACCGCGTTATTTTGTCATGTCTTCAATTTCTGCGCGAATGCGTCTGCGCCATTCGTTTTCATCAGCGTTTTCTGGGTTGGGTTTCTTTTGTAGCGGTGGTTTGGCCTGTTGTTGGTCATCAAGAACTTCGATAAAAGGATTACCTTTGTTTGAGCGTTGTTTCAAATATCGAAAAAACACCCAGCACAAATAACCCATTGCGACCAGAAAAATGAGCAACTGAGGGGTCATAATTTGCTCTCCTGAGGGAAAAGATACATAGTAACATATCAAAAAATATCACATTTCAAAGGGGACGTCAAGGAACATGTTCCATGCCAATAGCTGTTTCTGCTTGCCTAACTGTTGATTTATGATGTTTTTATTACTGCTGTTGGGTCATGGGGTGGTTTGTATCCTTGGGTTTTGAGATTGTTTGATATCATAGATTGTTTTTGAATACATTCGGGGTGTGGCTCAGTCCGGTAGAGCACCTGCTTTGGGAGCGGATGTAGTAATGGTTTTGATAAAAAATAAAATATTGATAAAAAAAGGGTTACGAATTTCATTTCGCAGATTTTTCAAAAACGGTTCACAAACGCTCTGCCCCACCAGAAATTCATCACAAACACCGGTGCTCATTCTACAAATGCAAACTTTTCCAACACATCTTCATTCAACGAGATTCCCAGCCCAGGTTTATCGGATGGTGTACCATAACCAGCTCCCATATCAGAAGGTTCCGCCAGAACATCGGCTTCGTGCAACATAGGCCCTAAAATATCTGCCGGATACAGATGATTGCGCACAGCTGATCCTACATGCAATGCCGCTGCCGTTTTGATGCCCGACTCGTGGCTTGTGCCCATTGACCAGCCAATGCCCGCACACTCCAGTGCCCCAGCGATCTGTGCTGTTCGCTTGATTCCCCAGTTGGCAAACGTAATATTCACGCATTTAATCCCGGGTTTATTCGCTCGAATCAACGCACCCAGATCCTGCAACGACTTCCATCCCGCGTGCACAGAAACGCCTACGCCCAATTCTTCAGACAATCGTTGATAGTCGTCCCAATTCGACGGTGAAGGATCTTCAATCAGCTCCATCGCCACACCATTATCCTTTAATGTGCGAAATTGCTTCAACGCCGTTTCAAAATCGTGTCCCTGATTGTTGTCCGGTCGCAACGGCACACCATCAGCAGCCTCTGCAACCGCCTGCACATGCTCCTGATCTCCTGCTACCCCCACCTTCATTTTTACGGCGTGTGTGAAGCCCTCAGAAACACGCTGTCTCACTTCTGCTACTTGCTCTTCAATTGATCGATAAGGCATTGTCCAGATCAACGGCACCTGGTCACGCACTTTTCCACCTAAGAGCTGGTACACTGGTACATTCAGGGCCTGGCCCGTGATGTCATGCAAGGCAAAATCAATTCCGCCCAGAATGCGCGATTGGCCAAAGGATTGTTCAATATCCAGCAACACACGTTCAATATCGGTGGGATTTCGACCTTTTAAAAAGGGCTCGTATTTTTCTCGGATCGCCCGGCTCACATCTGTTCCTCGCGCCTCTCCCACTCCGACAATACCAGCGTCTGTATGCACCTGTATAATCGTTGTATCCAGATGCGTCATGGGCTGCCCACGCTCCTCGGTATGTTTGTTGCGCCATGGATAACGATATGGAATGGAAACAGCATTTGCCTCGATCCGAGTGATTTTGATCTTTTCGCTCATTGCTTCCTCCTGCCTCAAAGGTTTTCATCCATTTCCCGCGCAACAATCCCCACATCATCCAGTTGGCTTTTGGCCTCGTTGTAAACATTATCTGGAAACCCAAATTCTGTGCGGCTGTATACCCGATAAATCGCTCCTTCCCCTGTTTCTGAACCTCGCGCATGGATTCCACAAGATCCCCATTCTTCACATCTGCTGCTGTTGCGCTGTGTATCTGCCACACATGGTTTGTCCTTTAGGATCTCAAACGCTTTTGCCATCGCGCCCGGGTTTGCCAATATCCAGCCGAGCCTTTAAAGCATCCGGAACCATATCGGTTGTAAAAAATTCACTTGCTGCGCACAAATATCCAAACCCTATTTGAAGTGCCTGTGCATACTGGCTCTTTGCGTCTGCCTCTGCCGCCTCTTTAACCTGTACGGCTGTCACACCCTCTCCACGCTGAATGCCGCGGACAGCAACGATAATGGCATCTTCTTTATCATAAAAATTCACATCTGTAATAAATCGCTTTACTTTCTCCGGATCGGGTTTATAAATCGCTGCCGCATACCGGTTGATATCCACATAAAAGCGTTGTTGCAGTGTCGATAATTTTTCAAGCCACGGTTCAATATTATCCCGATCGGGAATAAACGTGTGCAATTCAATCAATGCGCGTTGTAACAATGCTCTGAAAAATGCTTCTACCTCGGCAACGTCAAATGCAGACGCAACTGGAAGCGACTGCATACCCTCCTCAAAGGTTGCAGTGTTATAGGGCGCTTCTTTCCCACCTGCAAACACTTCCATAAACACAAACGCATCGTGATAGACACTACAATCCGACGGCGATTGTGTGCGATCTGATTCTGCTTCTCTGAATACGGGTTTCATCTGCCGATCTGCTGCGCGGTGTGTCAGCCAACCGAGCACAAAAGCGAGCTTGGATTCCAGCTTATCTTCTGGTTTTCGATCAGCCCAACGCTTTCGAAAACTGTCCAGCAACTGCACTGTGAATCGGTCGCCTGACCGCGTGATACCACCCAGACGCGCAAAATCATTTTGAGAGACAGCGACCTCTTTAAACGCGTCACAGATTTCATCAGAAACCTGCATCAACCGAAAGCAATCGTCCAGAATACCTGTGTGGGTCACATTTTCCGACATTGCACGCTCCTTTCTTCACATTGCGCAAAATCTGAGGTCATATTATTATTAAATACCTCAGACAAGCACAGACGTCAAATTCATTGATCCCCAACGCATCGTGCACCGCTGCGGTTTTTTTTACAATATGATCGCTTCAATTTTCATGTTTTAGCCTTTTTGAATGATGCCATTTTTTGCTTTTACCTAACGGCTTGATGTCGTCATTTTCTAAGATCTTTTTGGTACAAGAAAATAATTGTCGTGTCCAGGTACAACAATATCTGCCGTATTTGAGAGCATCTCAATTGTGCGGGCTGCGGCATCGAAATCCACGGAATTAAAATATCCCTGTCTGTTTGCCCAAAAGTCAGGTGTCATGGCAGCATCGGCAGCAATCAGTACCCGGTAACCATGCCAGTCAAATGCAAGGCTATGATGGCTCAGCGTATGACCGGGGGTGTGAATCATATCTATGCAGCCAAACAACTGCGCATCGGCGGCTTCTATGGTTTTTTCAAATTTATCACTCTCATTGAGAAGGTGTGCAACCTCAGGCGCAGCCAACCAGGTCGCGTGGGAAAAGTGGGGCAAACCAACGACATGATCGCCGTGATGATGGGTCAAAAATACGGTATCTACATCGGTCACTTGCAGACCAGTTCGACGAAACAATTCTGAAGTCATTTGCTCGGCATCGCCGTAAGGTGGATCGACAAGCATACAAAACGCTTCGCCCGTTATCAAAGTGCTGGTACATATGGCTTTTCTATAACTTTGATCATCGGACTCTCCCCAATATCGATTGCGCGATAAATTGCCGATTGAAACAATGTCCCAGCGATGAACCATAAAAACCTCCTCTGAAAAAAGGACATACAAAATGTTGCCACATGTTATATTGGGCCGCACGGGTCTTGAAGTCACTCGCATTGGCATAGGCGGTTTCCCTTTTGGAGGGATTAACAAAGCCCGCAACTGGAATCCGTTTACGCCCGAAGGCCAAATAACAGCCATTGCCACGATCCATGCGGCATTAGATTCGGGCATTACGTATATCGACACGGCACCAGGGTATGGCAAAGGAAACAGCGAATCTATTTTTGGTCGTGCGCTCAAAGGTCGTCGCAATCAGGTTGTGCTTGCCACCAAAGCACCCTACAAAGATGTCTCCAAAGCCGATGTGATCGAAAGTGTTGAAGCATCATTAAAGCGCTTGCAAACCGATGTGATTGACATCATCCAGTTCCACGGCGGTATGTATACAGAATCCCAGGTCAATCACATGTTGAAAAGGGGACCGCTCGATGCTTTTTTTGAGTTGAAAGCACAGGGCAAAGTTCGATTTCTGGGTTTTACAGTGGAAGAACCTTGGACGGCCAAACCCTTAATTGCAACCGGGCATTTTGATGTGATGCAAATCCGTTACAACATCATTTATCAGGCTGCGGCACTCCACGTACTCGATGAGGCCCAGGCTGCCAATATGGGTATTGCAGTGATGCGCCCGATGACATCGGGTATTTTTCAACGCCTTGCCGAATATCTTGCTCCAGAATGGAACAATACACATGACCTGTATGAAGTGGCGCTTAAATACGTGCTTTCAGACAGCCGGGTGCACGTCGCTAATGTTGGTATGCGATGGCCTGGAGAGGTGGACAAAAATGTATCTCTTGCCACCACATTCACGCCGCCTTTTGACATGGCCACATTGCCTCGAATGACGGCGCATATATATAACACAGAAGACGAAAATTTAGCCTAAAATTTCTCCATATCAGTCCGTCGAGTTTCGAAAACACGACTTTTGCAAAAAAGAAAAACAGCAACGTGCCAGAGTTTGCAATCCTTACACGCAATCAATTACCCAATAGGATCAAAAAATGCAAGCCTCTTATACACCATTCAGACTGATCATTGATACGCCTTTAAAATGTGGGGCACGACATGGGCTTCAGGCCTTGAGACAAGCGCTACAAAAACGGCATATCTCTTTTGAAGAAAGCATCGATCCAAAACCAGTGCAAAGCCAAACAACCCTTTTCATCGGCACGCGAGAAAGCATAGCCATACAGGGCCTGACATCGGACTTACCAGAGCATCGCGAATCCTTAAAAATCGCACGGATCAATAATGATCTGATCATATGTGGCAGTGATGATCGCGGCCTGATGTATGCCCTGCTCGATGTCGCAGAAAGAATCACTTGGACAACAGACGGTGATCCATTGGCGTATGTTCGCTCCTGTGACGAAAGCCCCGATGCGCCCGAGCGTGCCCTTTCAATTTATACCATGCACCGTTTGTGTTTTGAACAGCGCTTCTTCGATTCCACCTATTGGGATTGTTACCTCGATATGCTGGCGCGCAATCGCTTCAACACGTTTGCCCTGCTTTTTGCTTACGAATCCGCAGGGTATTTTGCACCGCCTTATCCTTATTTTTTTAGCGTACCTGGATACGAAGAAATCCATGTCGTTGGCATGTCACAGGAAATGCAAAACAAACACCTGAATGCATTGAACAGATTGATCGAGCAAACCCACGCACACGGTCTGGATTTTACATTGGGTATTTGGGATC
>CAXNEV010000067.1:0-11365 GCA_964200925.1 Candidatus Latescibacterota bacterium
CCCCAGTGATTGCGCTTTTTGCAGTTGCGTCCATTTGGGCCGATCAACCCACCCGTAAAAGCCATGCCATTTCCATGTATGGCGATGTCAAATATGGCCCCAACTTTAAACACTACGATTATGTCAATCCCGATGCACCCAAAGGCGGCCTGGTCAAAATGGCAGGGCGCGGCACCTATGACAATCTCAATCCCTTTATTCTCAAGGGGGTGTCTGCAACAGGATGGAGTCTCATGTATGATTCTTTAACCGATCATTCGCGCGATGAGGCTTTTACCGAATACGGTTTGCTGGCCGAATCTATTGAAGTTCCCAACGATCGTTCCTATGTCATTTTTGCGCTGCAGCCCAGCGCCCGCTGGCACGACGGCAAACCCGTAACACCCGACGATGTGGTTTTTACTTTTGAAACGCTCAAAACCAAAGGACATCCTTTTTACAAAAATTATCTTGCCGATGTGCAAAAAATTGAAAAAATAGACGCACAACGCATCAAATTCACTTTTGGACAAACCAGCAATCGCGAACTGCCCCTTATTGTGGGCCAGATATCTATTTTACCCAAACACTACTGGGAAGGCAAAGATTTTGAAGCCACCACGCTGGAACCCCCCCTTGGCAGTGGGCCTTATAAAATAGAAGCTTTTGACCCCGGCCGGTCTATTACATATCGGCGGGTTGAAAATTATTGGGGCAAAGACAAACCCGTCATCAAGGGGCGATACAACCCCGATACCATACACTACGACTATTACAAAGACGAAAATGTGGCCATTGAAGCCCTCAAAGCAGGCGAATTTGACGCGCGATTTGAGAATATCGCCAAAGAATGGGCCACTGCTTATGACAATCACCCGGCCTATCAATCGGGAAAACTCATCAAAGAACTGGTTCCGCATGAAAATGGCACGGGTATGCAGGGGTTTTGTTTTAATACGCGTCGCACCAGGTTTGCCGATCCCAAAGTGTGCCAAGCCCTGTCATATGCTTTTGATTTTGAATGGACCAATGCCAATTTGTTCTATGGACAATATGAACGCACCAAAAGCTACTTCTCAAATACCGAACTGGCCTCTTCATGCCTGCCACAAGGCAAAGAGTTAGAGATTCTGGATCCCTATCGCGGGCGCATTCCTGAAGAAGTATTCACAAAAATTTATGATCCCCCATCAACAGATGGATCGGGCAATATTCGCCAGAATCTGCGCTCAGCCACCCAGATGTTTGCCGAAGCGGGGTGGACAATCAAAGAGGGCAAACTCACCCATTCAAAAACGGGCGAGACCATGAACATCGAATTTTTGCTGTCCAGCGCATCATGGGAGCGCATTGTAGGGCCTTATGTGCAAAATCTTGAACGCCTGGGCATTACAAGCACCATTCGCACAGTTGATCCGGCACAATATCAAAACCGAATGCAGGAATTCGATTTTGATGCCACGGTTGTGGTCTGGGGGCAGTCGCTTAGCCCCGGCAACGAACAACGTAACCTGTGGACTTCTGAAGCCGCCGACACACCGGGCACGCGCAATTTTGTTGGCATCAAAAACCCGGTTATTGATGAACTGGTTGTAAAACTCATCAACGCGCCAGATCGCGAAACCCTTGTGGCCACTACGCGCGCACTCGATCGCATGTTGCTCTGGGGGCACTATGCTATTCCACACTGGCACATTCGCAACCACCGCATGGTTTATTGGAACAAATTTGGCAAACCCACTGTTTCGCCCAAATACCAGCCCGGCACCCCATTTCCCGACACATGGTGGGTGGATGCCTCAAAAGCAGCATCGCTCAAAGCCGGGAATTAATTCAGCATGCTTTCCTACATCCTTCGCCGCCTTCTGCTCATATTTCCCACATTGTTGGGTGTGATGATCATCAATTTCCTGGTCATTCAAGCCGCACCCGGTGGGCCCGTTGAGCAAACCATTGCCATGATTCAGGGCCACGAGACAGATGCCACATCGCGTGTCAGCAGTGGCCAGGGTGAAAATTTGCCCAACAACAAGACCATTGGCAACAGCGATGTGGGCACAATCAAATATCGGGGGGCACAGGGATTAGACCCGGATCTCATTAAAGAACTCGAACGCATGTACGGCTTTGACAAACCCGCACACGAACGTTTTTTCAAAATGATCTGGAATTATATCCGTTTTGACTTTGGCAAAAGCTTTTATCGCGATCAGACCGTTATGGACATGATTCTCGATAAAATGCGCGTTTCCATTTCTCTTGGCCTGTGGACCACCCTTTTGGTCTATCTTTTTTCCATCCCGCTGGGTGTGGCCAAAGCCGTGCGCGACGGATCTAAAATGGACATCTGGACATCTGCCGTGGTGATCATCGGCAATGCCGTGCCGGGTTTTATGTTTGCGATTTTGCTCATCGTCCTTTTTGCCGGAGGCAGTTATGTCAACTGGTTTCCGCTGCGCGGTCTTACCTCGCCCGGTTGGGAAGAGTTGTCTTTGTTTTCAAAAATCATCGACTACTTCTGGCACCTCGTTTTGCCCATCACCTCCCTTGTTATTGGTGGATTTGCCGGGCTTACGTTGCTCACCAAAAATTCATTCCTCGACGAAATCAACAAACAATATGTCATGACCGCACGCGCCAAAGGGCTCACCGAACATCAGGTGCTTTACGGGCATGTGTTTCGCAATGCCATGCTCATTGTCATTGCCGGATTTCCCAATGCTTTTGTCAACATCCTCTTTACCGGTTCTTTGCTCACCGAAATTATCTTTTCCCTCGATGGCCTCGGCCTGCTGGGTTATGAAGCCACGGTCAACCGCGATTATCCGGTGATGTTTGCAACACTTTACTTTTTTACGTTATTGGGCATGGTCATGCAACTTGTGAGCGATCTCTCCTACACGCTTGTTGATCCGCGCATCGATTTTGAAAGCCGGGAGGTGTGATCATTCAAAACGTTTACAGGATAGAATTCATGACTTTGGAAGAAATTAAAAAAATTACCGATCCAGCCTGCAGGGACTTTGGCGTCAAAAGACTGGATATTTTCGGGTCATTTACACGCGGTGAACAAACAAATAACAGCGACATTGATTTGCTCGTCGAATTTGATGAACCCGATTTACATCCGTCCAGGAGGTTTTTTGGGATGCTTCATTATCTTGAAGATGTTTTGGGGCATAAAATTGATTTGCTCACGGTAAGCGGACTGCAAAATCCCTATTTCCGTCGTCAAGTGTTTAAAGAGAGGATTAATCTTTATGGAGGATGAGGCTCTCAAATATCTTTATGATATCAAAGAAGCAGCTTCGGCAATTTTTCGTTTCGTTCAGAATAAGACCTTTGAAGATTTACACGAGAAGATTTGCTGCGCAGTGGGGTTGAGCGAAAATTTGAGATCATTGGAGAAGCCCTGAACAGAATCAAACGGGATCATCCAGAAATGCTCAATCAGATACGAGATCATAGAAATGTTGTGTCTTTCAGGAATATACTTGCGCATGGTTTATGACACGATTGACAACAGAATTGTATGGGATACCATACAAGAAAATTTGGGCAATCTTCATGAAGATGTAACAGGGTTACTTGAAGGAAATTGTTAATGACTTCCTGCCAGTCAATGGAACCCATCATATTTTAACTTCACTTTTCATTTAAAATTCATGGCCGAAACCATTCCCTCCAACCGTTTGCCGGTTTGTCCGCCCGAACCCGACAATCATTTTCTCGGATTCCAGGTCTCTACGCTCACGCGGCGGCGAATCAAAAACTTCCAGGCCAACAAACGCGGTTACTGGAGTTTCTGGATATTTCTCGTTTTGTTTGGCCTCAGTTTGCCCGCCGAATTTATCGCCAATGACAAACCCTTGCTCATCCGGTATAAAGGGTCTTTTTATTTTCCCGTGTTTCAAATCTATCCCGAAACCACTTTTGGTGGCGATTTCCAAACCGAAACCGAATACCGCGATTCTTTTGTCAAGGACATGATTGAAAAAGACGGTTGGATCATTTGGCCGCTCATTCCGTATCGTTATGACACGGTCAATTACAACCTTAAAACGCCGGCTCCGGCTCCGCCATCAACCGATAATCCGCTGGGCACCGACGATCAGGCCCGCGATGTGGCGGCACGGTTGCTCTACGGTTTTCGTTTGTCGGTCATTTTTGCGCTGATTCTCACGGTCTTCAGTTCTGTTGTGGGCGTTGCCGCAGGAGCTGTGCAGGGGTATTTTGGCGGCTGGATCGATTTGATCTTTCAACGTTTTATTGAAATCTGGGCCGGGTTGCCCACGCTGTTTCTCATCATTATCATTGCCAGCATCATCGAACCCACATTCTGGACATTGCTGGCAATCATGCTGTGTTTTAGCTGGATGCGCCTGGTGGGTGTGGTGCGCGCCGAATTTTTGCGCACCCGCAATTTCGATTTTGTGCGCGCCGCCCGTGCCCTGGGTGTTAACGACCTCACCATTATGTGGCGACATGTGTTGCCCAATGCCATGGTGGCCACCCTCACCTATTTGCCTTTTGTGCTGGTTGGATCAGTTACGGTGCTCACCTCTCTCGATTTCCTCGGTTTTGGCCTGCCTGCCCCTTCGCCTTCTCTGGGTGAATTGCTCAATCAGGGAAAACGCAACCTGCAAGCTCCATGGCTGGGTTTGTCGGGGTTTTTTGTTCTCGCCATTCTGCTTTCCCTGCTCGTTTTTGTCGGCGAAGCTGTGCGCGATGCTTTTGATGTGCGCAAAACCCTCTCCAAAACGGAGGGGGCATCGTGAGCCTGTTGCAGGTTGAAAATCTGGCCGTGCGGTTTCACCTTGAACACACCGTTGTCGATGCGGTACGGGGTATTTCATTTTACATCGACAAAGGCGAAACTGTTGCCATTGTTGGTGAATCGGGTTCGGGCAAATCGGTTTCGGCACTGTCCATTATTCAACTGTTGCCCTATCCGCGCGCATCACATCCTCACGGCAGCATTTGTTTTAACAATGAAGAACTGCTTGGAGCGCCTCCAGAGCGCTTGCGCCAGATTCGCGGGGCACGCATTTCAATGGTTTTTCAAGAGCCGATGACATCGCTCAACCCGTTGCACACCATTGAAAAACAGGTTGGCGAAATTCTCATGCTTCACCGGGGGCTCTCGCGTGAACAGGCACGAGAGCGCACATTGGATCTGTTGCACAAAGTTCACCTGCCCAATCCCGAAACACGCCTCAATGCCTACCCGCATCAACTTTCGGGCGGCCAACGCCAGCGCGTGATGATTGCCATGGCATTGGCCAATGAACCCGATCTGCTGATTGCCGACGAGCCCACCACCGCCCTTGATGTGACCATTCAGGCCGAAATTCTCAACCTTATTGGAGAACTTCAGCGCGAATTTCATATGGCTGTGCTGCTCATTACACACGACCTCACGATTGTTCGCAAGGTGGCCAGTCGCGTTTATGTGATGACCGAGGGCAAAGTTGTGGAAGAAGGCCCTACACCAGTTCTGTTCGACAACCCACAACACCCTTATACACAAAAACTGCTCAATGCGCAGCCCCGCGGGTTGCCCAAACCCACCAATTTGTCTGCGGCAACCATTGTGCAAACCGATAATCTCAAAGTCTGGTTTCCCATTCAGCGCGGCATTTTGCGCCGCACCGTGGGTTATATCAAAGCTGTTGATGGCATTTCGCTCACGCTGAAAGAAGGCCACACTGTGGGTGTTGTGGGGGAGTCGGGCTCGGGCAAAACCACCCTGGGCCTGGCTATTTTGCGTTTGCTGGGCAGCAATGGGCCCATCTGGTTTAATGGACAGGATATTCATCTCCTGAAAAACAATCAAGTGCGACCGCTCAGGCGAGAAATGCAAATCGTTTTTCAAGATCCCTTTGGGTCACTCAGCCCTCGCCTGTCGGTTTTTCACATTATTGAAGAAGGTCTGCTCGTTCACAAACAGGGCAACACCTACCCCCAACGCCGTCAAATGGTTGCCGATATTATGGCCGAAGTGGGCCTTGACCCGGCCACTATGGATCGTTTTCCGCATGAATTTTCCGGCGGTCAACGCCAGCGCATTGCCATTGCCCGGGCCATGGTCTTGCGGCCTAAATTTATCGTGCTCGACGAACCCACCAGCGCTCTGGATATGACGGTGCAATCGCAGATTATTGCCCTTTTGCGCCGATTGCAACAGGATCATGCCCTATCCTATCTTTTTATCAGCCACGACCTGCGTGTGGTGCGCGCACTTTCCAACGATCTGATTGTGATGAAAGACGGCGTGGTGGTTGAACAAGGCCCTACCGAAACCATCTTCAACAATCCCCAAACCGATTATACCCGCGCGCTCATTGCCGCGGCTTTTGATATTGCCGTGCCTTTGGAAGATCAAAAACAACAAAATCCAATGGCATAACATCGCAAATAGCGCTATATTGAATCAATAACAAACGAGGGAAAAATGGATTTAAAGACACTGGATCAGCATATAAAAATTACCTCCGATATTGCCGGGGGAAAACCACATATTTCAGGCCACCGTATTACGGTTCAAGATATCGTGATCTGGCATGAGAGAATGGGTAAAAGTGCTGATGAAATCGCATCTGATTACAGTCTATCCCTTTCTGATGTTTATGCAGCGTTGACCTATTATTTTGATCACCGAGTAGAGATGGATCAGGCAATGCTTGAAAGCGAAGCATATGTGAAAGTGCTGAAGCAAACCACAAAATCAAAATTGCTCCAAAACTTTCAAACACAGAATGGCCAATAAAATCCGATATTATACAGATGAACATATACCCAAAACGGTCATCCGTGGATTGCGGCAACGTGGTGTAGATGTGCTTGCCGTGTTTGAAACAAATATGTTGGGTGCATCTGATGCAAGACATATCCAGAAAGCCACTGAGGAACAACGGATTATTGTCACTCAAGATACCGATTTTCTTCGTTTAGCGACACAAGGCACCAAACATGCCGGGATTGTTTTTATCACATATGAATGTTCTGTTGGCTATATGATCCGTGGTCTCATGTTGATCTATCAAGTTCTTGAAGTTGAAGAAATGGAAAATCACATTGAATTTTTATAACACACAGGGCGAAAACACGCCCTTTTCTATTGGGTAAAACAGAATGAACCATCTCATTACCACCTCAGGAATGCCAATTTCTATCTCATCGACTGCCGAATGGGAACAAAAACGTCAGAACATTCTTTCTGCCATGCAAACCATTATGGGGCCTGTGCCCGGTGAAGAAAAACGCTGTGCCCTCGATGTGCAAACTCTCGAAGAAGTCGATTGTGGTTCATACCTTCGCTGCCTGATCACGTACGCGTCAGAGCCTCAATCGCGCACACCGGCCTACTTGCTTGTTCCCAAACAGGCCATTGAACAAAACAAACGCTGCCCGGCTGTAATTTGCCCGCATCCAACCGATAATGTTGTGGGTCACAAAGTGGTGGTGGGCCTCAGCTCAAAGGCCAACCGCAGTTATGCAAGTGAACTGGCCGAACAGGGGTTTGTCACCATTGCCCCATCTTATCCGTTGCTGGCCAACTATCAGCCCGACCTCAAAGGTCTTGGATATCAAAGCGGCACCATGAAAGCCATTTGGGACAACATTCGCGCCATTGATCTGCTTGAAGCATTGCCCTATGTGGCACCCGGCCCCATAGGCACTGTTGGTCATTCGCTTGGCGGTCACAACTCGGTTTATACGGCTGTGTTTGAACCGCGCATTGGCGTCATCGTTTCCAGTTGCGGCCTCGATTCGTATCTGGACTACATGGATGGCCATATCACCGGCTGGACCTCTGATCGGTATATGCCCCGTTTGAAAGATTATGCCCAGCGCCTCCACGAAATTCCTTTTGATTTTCACGATCTCATCGCGGCCCTTGCGCCACGCCCCTGTTTGATTGCCGCACCCTATGGCGACAGCAATTTTAAGTGGGAAAGTGTGGATCGCATTGCCGAAGCCGCCCGTGTCATTTATGCCCTGTATCATGCATCTGACAACCTCATGGTTAAACACCCCGACTGCGCCCACGATTTTCCCGATGAGATGCGTTCCCTTGCGGGTGATCTTTTTAAACGGCATCTTGTCACCACACCATGAGCCTCACAGAACCCCCGGCACAACCATCAGAAACAACAACCTCGGGGTTACCTTCCAAATCGCCGTTTCCTGCCGACATTGTGGGGGTGCTCATTTTTTTTGTTGGTCTGCTTGAATATTTCCAGTACACCACGCTTGAAAAATTCAATGTTTTGACCCCTGCGGTTCGTTATGGCCTTTCATTCGACATCCTGACCTATCTTTCAATGCAGGCAGAACTGAATCAGGATGATGCCATCATCTTTATCCTCATCGTTTGTACGTTTCTTTTTTTAATTGTTCTCGAACTCTGGAAACAACGCCTCACGCTGCTTTTGCGATATCTGTTTGCCTCTGAACGGCGCACCCTCACCGGCCTTTTGGCGACCAGTCTGGTGCTTGTGCGTTTTTATTTTGCACGCGGTTCCATCAACTGGTCGGGCGATGGGTCATCGCACATGTGTTATGCCTGGATTGCCTCCCAATCCTTTGCCAACGGTGAAATTCCCATCTGGACCAATTATCTGGGCACGGGCTCGCCCTACCTGCAATTTTACGGTTTTTTGTATTTCTACACCGTTGGCATGTTCAACCAGATTATCGGCAACCTCGATACCACCATCAAACTGGTTTTGGCCACAGCCCATGTCATGTCTGGCCTGGGCATGTACCTGTTCATTCGCCGCATGTGCGGTTCGCGCCCTGCCGGATTTATTGCCGGATTGGCCTATGTGCTTTGCATGTGGCACACCCAGCAAACCCTCATCATGGGGCGCTTTCCGCTGTCGCTTTTTTACGCTCTGCTGCCCTTTCCTTTTTATGCGGTTGAATGTCTTCGCTTCAAAAAACCTGTCATTCCCATCCTCATTGGTGGCGGACTGACATTGGGGGTGCTGGCCTTTGTCCACCCCGGTTACGCTTTTTGGGCCACCGCTGCTTTGGCCTGTTATATCGTTATTCGAGCATTTACTGCTCAAACGCGCCAACCCCGGCGATCTGTGTTGATTTTCGGATTTGCCCTGTGGAGTTTAGGCATTGTTTTTGGGGCTTATCTCACAGTGCCCATGTGGGCTGAGCGCGCCTATGTCGAACTTGAAGAAATTACCCATGCCGCTGTTCCCGATCCCACATGGGGTCACCTGTTTGTCTGGTCTAATTACCGCATTCAACTTTTTGCTTTTCCCGGTTATGACAACTGGTATGGCGGTTATCTGGGGCTTTCCCTCGTGCTCTTGTCACTTGTTGCACTTGCTGGATTTGCCCACAAACAACACCGCCGATTGATACCAGCCGTGGGGCTGTGTTTGGTTGTCTCATTTATTCTTGTGCTGGGATATCGCTGGCCCATCATACGCGATCTCGATATTGTCAAAGCTTTTAATGCCGGGCGCTACCTCCTGTTTGTCACTTTTTTTCTGTCTGCCACAGCAGGCATTGGGACACAGGTTCTTCATCACAAATGCAGAAAATACATTCCCAATGTGATGGCTTTGGTTGTCCTTGTGATTCTGACCGATCTGGGCAGCACTACTTTTCAGCACCCCTATGCACAAACCAACCGCACGTTTCTCGATTTGTCTCCCGAATTTTACAACAATCTTAAAACATCTGTCGGAGAATTTCCCAAAGGACAATTGCCCAACTTTCGCCTCTCCTATCCGATGTTCGATATTTTTGACCTGCTTGGGATTGCCTGGTTTACCACCCACATGGGCATTCCGTCTTATCTCACCGGCTATCGCGAAGGGCCACCCGCACAAAGCAAATTTTGTGGTCCACTTCAAAAATGGCTCAACGCAGAATTCAACCATCAGGACACAAACCTGGAACTCATCAACAGCCCGCGCCTCGATCTGATTATGGCAGGACTTTATCTGCTCAATACCCGATTTACCTACGTGCTTATTTCCCAAACGCAAAATCTCAAAAACATTGCCTGGCCCTATCACAGCCCCATCGTGGTTGCGCCCGAAATTCAACCCTGGACACCGTCTGAATCTTATGAACAGGATGTTGAATATCTGTTGCAACACATGGAGATTGATCCCATTGGCCATACATGCAAACGCCTGCACATGTCTGGCATTGCCACATCTGAAAATTTAGGCACGCGGCCTGAAATCAAAATCGAGAACCACACGGTGTGGAATCAGCGCGTCGAATTGACGGTGGTTTTGTCTGCACCGGCATTTGCCCAACTGTCTTATGCCTATTATCCTTACCTGGATGTACAGGTTGATCAGCAATCTGTTGCGCCCTATCAAACAGCTGGCGGTTTTATTGGCCTCAAACTCGATACAGGTGAACACACCATTGTGCTTGAACCCTACCTGTCGCCATTGCGGCGCAGTTTGTTCATTCTGGATATCGTCATCCTGATTGCCTCAGCCCTTTATCTCATCAAAATGCGCCGTCAAAAACCCACCTGGTAAATCTATATCCTGGCCGCCGTTGCCCAGGCTTGCAAACAACGCAATGCATGAATCCCCACGTCACACATCTGTTGTCATCCTCCCGCCCATTTCTTATCATACAAAACACCAATTCATTTTTCATTCCAATTTTGAAAACCCATGAGGGATATTTTATGCAACGCCGACAATTTCTCGACCTCACCCTTCGGGTCACCGCAGCCGCAGCTCTGTCTTCAACAGTTATGACCGGATGGTCCCAGGCGGCATCCAAACGCAATGTGCTTTTTATTGCCATAGATGACTTGCGCCCTGAGCTCAACTGCTACGGAGCCTCACACATTCACAGTCCCAACATGGATCAATTGGCACAGTCAGGCACGCTTTTTAAACGCGCCTATTGCCAGCAGGCCGTTTGCAATCCCTCTCGCGCCAGTCTGATGACCGGCTTGCGGCCCGACACCGGTCGCGTGTGGGAATTGCCCACGCATTTTCGCGATCAAAACCCCGATGTGATCACTATTCCACAACACTTTATGAACAACGGGTATCACAGCCAGGGCATGGGCAAAATTTACCACACCGGGCATGGCAATCGCGACGACAAATTTTCGTGGACCGTGCCCCATCAAACGCCTCGAAGACCCGGTTATTATCTTGCGGAAAATCAACAAATAATTCAGGAAAATCGCCAACGCACCGAGGCCGACAAAACCTGGCGCTGGAACAATGGCCCCCCCACTGAAATAGCCGATGTGGCCGATGATGCCTACACCGATGGGGCCACCACAAATGTTGCCATTGAAACGTTACACACCCTCAAAGACCAGCCCTTTTTTCTCGCCGTGGGATATGCCAAACCACACCTGCCGTTT
>CAXNEV010000068.1:0-11308 GCA_964200925.1 Candidatus Latescibacterota bacterium
TTTGGACAACAATCCAGTCTGTTGTTACTTCCGGCGCATTGTTTTTTTTATCTTCGTGCTGCCTCCAGTGCATCGCCCAGGCACCACAAACACACGGCAATAAAAATCATGCGCACATCGGGTGCATCTTCCGATTCTGGCATTTTCAAAAATGTGCGCATGGCCAGCACGGTTGCCCCAATGCGGGAAGCTGCGGTGTCGCCAAGTGCGGTTACAGATTTTTCATCCACATTGTGTTCCAGATAATCTGAAAATGCTTTTGCCTGCATCAAAAAAGCATTGACTTCACCTGCATCAAAGACTTTGTGCAATGCTTCCAGCATTGCTTGAGCCTGTTTGCGCACCTGGACATTCAACGCCCGTGTCTTGCGAAAGGCTTGCCGGGTTGTTTGCAACATCTCATCCAATTCTTCAGATCGCGTTAACGGATCTTGTGACACCAGCCGATAAAACCTTCGCCCTGCGCCAAGCGTTCGGCACACACTGTTAAACACCTGCAACCGAATGGCCGATGAGCGAAAATGAGCCAACCGTTCCAATGCCGGGCGAACCATGCGCAAGTCGCGGCTGCGGCCCAGCACATCGCACAAAGTGGGAAACGTGGCCCGGTCAAATTGATCCACAAATTTCCAGAACAACAACTCGCGGGCTTCTTCGCCGCCCATTTCTGCCAGTGCCCGAATGGCGCTGATGCGCACCTGCGTATCGGCATCATCCAGCGCCTCCACCAATGGGTCTATGACTTTTTGATCGCCAATTTTGCCGAGGGCTTCTGCTGCTTCACTGCGAATATCTGACTCGGCATCGCGCAATTCTTCCAGCAGGGGCTCAATGGCCAGTTTTGAACCTGCTTCTCCAAGTCCGCGCGCTGCCTGACGGCGCACCTCAGGACTGGCATCATCCAGCGCCAAAATCAACTGATCCAGCGCCATGGGGCTGCGCGAACGACCCATTTGTCGGGCTGCACGCGCTCGGCGCAAATCATTTTCGGCCCACCGGAAAGACAAGGCTCCATACACATAACCCAGCAAATTTCCTCGGCCCACTTGCGCCAGCAACTCACCCGGTGAGGTTTGTTTTTGATCTTCTATGAGTGCCACCAATATCAAAGGGATGACCAGCATGCCACTGGTCACCAAAAACGTCAATTGCAAATCTCCCACTGGAATATCAAACCAGGTGTATTGCACATTGCCAAATTGTTGCACCAGCGCACTGCCGATCAGCGGGGCCACCGCATAGGCCATGTTGATGGCCGTTGACCAGGCGGCAAAATACGTTGTTTTGTTGCGCCCTTCCGACAGGGTGCCAAACAAGAGGGTGTTGACCCCCACCAGAATGCCCGCATGAATCAATCCGGTTATGGCCATGACAATGGGAATGATAAAATAGGCATCGGGTTTGTTGAATACCCACAGTACCGGTGTGAGCAAACTGGGCGGCACCAGAAGCTGCAACACGGCTTTGCCCCCATAACGATCCACCAGCCCACCCATCAACCGATACCCCAACATCATGGTACCCAGAAACAAACTGTTGAACAGAGCCACAGTGGCATAATCGATTTGCAAAACCCGCAGCATAAAAACGCTGTAAAAAGGGCTGGAAATTCCCAGCGCAAAATTCCACAACAAAAAGAACGTCAGCAATTTTACAAAGGGTCGGTCGCGAAAAGGGGTTAACAAATTGCCCGGAGCTTCTTCCACTGGTTCCTGAAAAGGCACACGCATCAAATTTATATAACCGCTGATGCCCAATAAAGTGGCCACCCCATAGGCTGTTACAAATCCAATATAACGGTCTGATTCGCCCACAAAATCGACATACCGACCTGCCGCATAGGCTGCTGCCATGCCTGCCAGCAAATTGGCCATGGTTTGTCGGCCAATAAACCGCGCCCGAATATCGGGCGGAATAATCGTTGCAAGCCAGTCATTGTAAATGGGAGAAAGGAGATTGCCGCAACTGAGCGCCAAACCAAGCAGAACGCCCACGAACAAAATGCGGTGATCCTCTGGAAAAAACAGCGGTGCCAAAATCAACAAAAATCGAAATGTCATTTCCATAAAACCCACGCAAAAAATGAACAACTTTTTGCGTTTGATTTTTGGGGCAATCAAAGAGGATACCACCTGCCACAGGCTTACAAAAGAGGCAATCGACACAAAATAGGCCACCTCGGCATCGGTTGCACCCAACCACAACAAATAACCTGTAAATACGGCTGTGCCGATGCCCACCACCTGTCCCCAGGCACCCCACATGCCACTGGAATAAATAAAAGCTCGCAACGCGCGCGAGGTTTCGCTATGTGATAATGTTCGATTCATAAATTAATTCACAGTCCGAAAAGTGTCGCCAATACACCATAAAACCACCGTTAAATACAGAATGCACATATCTTCATTTTCAGCTTTTGCAACATGCGATAAAAATGTCTCAATGGCCAGCACAGATGCCCCAACACGCGAGGCTGCGGCTTCTCTCAAATCGGCAACAATGGTTTCATCCACACCTGTTTTGAGCCGCTCGGCCAAAGTCTGTGCAGCGGCCATGGAAGCAGCAGCATCTCCCCGGTCGTAGGCTTCGCGAAAGGCATCCATTTGCGCCAGGACATCGGCCCGCACCCCTTTGGGCAGCACCCGATCTTTTCGCAGAGACAGCCGGGTGCGTTTGATCAAATCGCCCATTTGTTCGGCACGCGCAAGCGGATCTTGCGATACCAGCCGGTAAAACCGACGTCCGCCTCCTAAGGCGCGGCATACGCTGTTGAGCAATTGCAGCCGGATGGCAGAAGAATGAAAATGCGACAAACGTTCAAGCGTGGGGCGCACCATGCGCAAATCGCGCCCAGCACCCAACACATCGGCCAATGTTGGAAATGTGGCCCGATCAAACCGATCTGCAAATTTCCAGAACAACAACTCATGCGCTTCTTCACCACCCATTTCCGACAGTGCCCTAATCGCACTGGTACACACCCGTGTATCCTCGTCATCCAGAGCTTCCACCAATGAATCGATGACTTCTGGGTTGCCGAGTTTGCCCAATGCCTCAATGGCTTCACTGCGAATGTCGGATTCTTTGTCGCGCAGTGCATTTAACAATACCGACACCGCTTCGGGCGATTGTGATTCACCCAAACCACGCGCGGCCTGACGGCGCACTTCCGGACTGGCATCGCTGAGGGCCTGAATTAACCGATACAGGGCCATTGGGCTGCGCGACCGTCCCATTTGATGCAGGGCATGGGCTCTGTTCTGTTCGTTTCTCGCCCAGTCAAACACCGTTGAATTGTACAAATATCCTACCAGATTGCCGCGTCCCACCTGCCTCAACAGTTCACGCGGTGTGGTGTCTTTGTTGTCTTCTATGGCGCGCAACAACACATTCGGAATGACCATCAATGCTGCACTGACCAAAAACACCATCTGGATATACCCAATATCAAAACCCATTAAAACCCAGTGATAAGGCCTAAACACTTCTACCAGCGCACTGCCCAAAAGCGGCGCAAAGGCATAAGACAAAAACACCGATGACGACCAGCTTGCAAAATATGCTGTGCGATTGCCTGTTTCGGGTACGGTGCCATATAACAACGCATTGACCGACACCATGACTCCGGCAAAAACCATCCCATTTAAAATCATTGCTACCGGAATAAAATAATAAAAATCGGGTCGGCTAAAAACCCACAAGACCGGTGTAAAAATGCCCGGCAAGACGAGAATTTGCAGCATCGCTTTGCTGCCATAACGGTCTATTAATCCGCTCAAAACCCGCGAGCCAATGGCCATAGAAGCCATGCCCAAACTCGACAGAACGGCCACGGTGGTGTAGCTAATTTGCAGTGTTTTAAGCATAAACACGCTGTAAAACGGGCTGGCCACACTCCACGAAAAATTCCAGATCCAGAAAAAAATCAACAAATTTCGGAACCGCGCATCGCGAAAAGGTGTGAGCAAGCTTCCCTTGAGATTGTCTTGATCGCCTGAGCGAAAGGGCACCCGGGATAAATTGAGAAACCCGCCCATACCAATCAGCGTGGCCACCAGGAAAATGGTAAAAAATCCCGTGTATTTCTCTGGTTCTGGAAACATGTCCAGATACCATCCCGCCACATAACTGGTCACAATGCCCAATATTAGGTTGGCCATGGTTTGTTGGCCCAAAAATCGGGCGCGGGTGTCTTCGGGAATAATCTGTGCATTCCAGCCGCTAAAAATGGGCCCTGCAGAATGCCAGCACACCATGCCCACACCAATCAAAACCCCAATGACCCACAACTGGTGGTGCATCATCACCAGGGGCACCAGCACCACGGCAAAACGAAACAGCGTGTGCAAACACCCCATGGCAATCACAAATGCCTTTTTGTGCTGAAGACGCCCCACCAGAAAGGTAGAAGACAAAATCTGAGCCAGACTGGAAAATGACCCTATGGAAATAAAATGTGCAATGGTGGATTCCGAAGCGCCAAGCCCAAGTGCAAATCCTGTGAAAATGGCCGTTTGCAAACTGACCATCTGCGCCCAGGCTCCCCAGGCGCCATTGGTATAAATGAGTGCTCGCAGTGCTCGTGCCGTTGCGCTGTGAGACAGGGGTCGCGACGCATTCACAATCAGGCCACCTTGCCGTTTTTCAAATACGCATGTAACGTTTTCAAATCCATTCCGTCAATGCCCAACTCTGCAGCCCCTCGCCCTGTGGTCCACCCGTCAAACCCCATCACCACCGAACCGATGTCCACCAGCGAACGCATCAATGGTGCATTTACTCCAAACTGTTTGCCCACGCCAAACCATGTTGCAAGCCCATAGGGAATATCTTCGGTCAACCACCGGCTTTTTAACGACCCCGGTGCTTTGAGCTGTGTGAGCATGCGGCTGCCGTTGATGGTGGCCCACAAATCGCCCTTGGGGCCAAATCCCGCCCGATAAAATGCTTCGTCTGCTGCGGGCAATTCATACCCCAGTGCTTTTGCAATGGCCCGGCGTTCGGCATCCACGGCCATAATCGTTTTGGCCACCGATGGCGACACGCCTTCTTCGTAAAAATAAAACTCCCCCCGTGAATATTCCACGCGCCCTGCATTCATCAACACGCCTGCTGGATGTACTATGGGATTCATTGCCGCCAGGCCACATGCCATGGCTGTTTCATACGTTTGTATTCCCGGAAAAAAAGGTTCTAATCGGGCACGCACCTGTTGTGTTTCTACGGCTGGAAATACCCCCAGCCCCAACCCGGTTACGGTGCCCCAGATCGTGGCCGTATCGGGCGCGGTTTTGCGGCACACATAGGGTGCGGTGTCTACTTCTGCCATAGTTGTTTTGGTTATGCCCTGTTCGCGCAACAATTTTGCCCAGGCCAAACTGCCCAATGTGCCGGGCATTTGCACCACAATATGATCCGGTCTCAAATAGGGCGCACAGGCTTGTGCAAAGGGTTTGTGCGCATAGGCCGGCACAATTAACAACACCAGGTCTGACGCATTTAAGGCCGCTTCCATATTCATGGTTATGTTGTGAATAGGCGCCGCCCCCGTTTCTTCGGTGCCCAGAAGGTGAATCACACCAGACTCTTGAATCGGGGCCAGCATTTGTTCAAATCCCGCAATTTCACACAGCGTTACGTCAAAGCCCTTCAATGTCAAATTGGCCGCTGTGGCAAATGCCGTATTGCCCCCGCCCAAAATGGTTACCGATTCTGCCATGTTCAAATTCCTCACTATTGGTCAAAAAGCTATCAGCTCACCCATTCTTTTGATAGAGGTGGAAAGGCGGATTACTGACAGCCTGGGTCATAACTTGCGTTATTTACAAATCTCACACACCACAGCATGTGTTGCCCGAATCAAATCGTCGGGTGCCAACAGAATTTGAATTCCGCGCTGGCCTGCGCTGATGGACATCACATCCCACAACACCGCTGTTTCATCCAAAAATACCCGAAAGTCTTTGTGTGCTCCCAGCGGAGACACCCCACCGCGAATATAACCGGTTAATTCGTGCACTTCTTTAAGCGGCACCAGATCGGCGCGTTTGCCCCCTGCTGTTGCCCCCAATTTTTTGACGTCTAATTCCGAATTTCCCGGCACACAGGCCAGTACCACTTCGCGTTGATCGGTGCGCGCCACCAGGGTTTTAAATACTTGTTCTGCCGGAAGCCCGATTTGATCGGCCACATGTTCTGCGCTTAAATCCGACTCCTCCACTTTGTATGTGCGCACTTCATAAACAATTTGAAACCGATCCAGAATGCGCATGGCATTGGTTTTATTCACATCCCATCTCCTTCCTTGTTCCACAGGACAAAAAGATAGGTAAACACCCCCAAAATGCCAAAGACAAAGCCCTGAACCATGGTTCAGGGCTTTGCGCCATCTCGTTTTTTTTATTGAAATTGGAAAGAAAACGTGAAAAATAGAGCCGTAAAACCGGGCCCTGAACGACTCAAAAAAGACAAAAATATCACGCAGTATGAGAATATATCTGATAAAAATACAATCTGTTAAATTGCACCTCCAACCTTGTTATTTACCGCCTGAACCAGCGCTTTCATATACGCAATGGAATAGGCCACACCCGCGCGATGTCCGCCCAGCAATTGCGGAATGTGATCGGGAATAATGGCCCCGTCAAATTCAACCTCGCGCAGGGCCTTCATCACGTTGTACATATCCATATATCCGTCGTCCATCAACGTTTCTGTCCACGGTTCGGGCATGGGGTTGCTCACATTGCGAAAGTGCACTTTAAACAGCTTTTTTAATCCGGCAAAATACCGGATGGCGCCCACCACATCAATGCCCATGCCTTTTTCGCCGCCTTCCAACCAGCAGCCCACGCACAAACACACCCCGATGTTGGGGCTGTCGGCAATTTCGAGTGCCCGTTTATACCCGGCAAAATTGCCAAACATGCAGCGCGGAATGCCGCCCAGTGCATAAACGGGTGGATCGTCGGGGTGAATGCCGATAAACACGCCTTCGGCCACGGCAACCGGGGCCACTTTGCGAATCATATATTCATAATTGGCCC
This sequence comes from Candidatus Latescibacterota bacterium, assembly GCA_964200925.1. GTDB lineage: Bacteria > Latescibacterota > UBA2968 > UBA2968 > UBA2968 > CAXNEV01. The sequence continues at coordinate 7,047 of CAXNEV010000068.1, forward strand.
ACAACTCCTCTTCGTTATACAAACGCCCATGGGTTAATTCGCCCTCAAACGTTTGCCCCACCCAGTGCCCTTTGGCATTTTTAATATCCAGCGTGCGCGCTTCCATGCCGCCTCGCCTTGTGGTGCGCCCCGAACTCCAGATGCCATTGCCCATGTGTGCGTATGTATTATAAGGGATACCCGCTGCACCCAAATTGCGAATGAAGGTTATAAACTCTTCAATTTTGGCATCTCGCCCAGGCAAATTCAGCGTTACTTCGGGGATGTTGTGCACGCTGAGGTTTGCAATGCGATAGATCTGCAACCCAAAATCGGCAAGCCGGTTTTTAAGCTGTTTGTAATACGGGGCCGTATGGTTGGCCTGATTTTGAATGCTCATCATGATCCACTCCACACCCAACTGCTGAAAAAACCGCAAATCTTCGTCACTTGCCTGATCCGACGTTTGTGCGGCAATCTGAATTCCCGGATAGCTGGAATAAAATCCCGGTACTGCCCGCAGCGCATACGGCCTGTTTGAATCTGTCTGCTTTGTCATAAACGCTCCCTTGTGTTGGTCTGCATTTTTTGCACGGGCGGGTTTGAGTCCGTCCCTAACACCTTTTCTACCGCATATGTTTATCTGCAAAATCCATATATCGCTCCCAATCGTAATCTGTCACGTTGTGCCCCCCTGCCCGAATGTGATATCCCATGCGGCTCATGACCGGTTCGTGAATGCCCGGCATTTCCTCGGTTTCAAGGCCATCTGTTCCCAATAACCGATACACCGAATCGGCATATTTTTCACTTAAAAATTCCCCTTTAGGATCGGCCCACAGGTCTTCTTCGGCACTGGCCACATATACGGGCCGCGGGGCCATGAGTGCAATTAACATGTGCTGATCTATGGGCAGTGCGTTTTCGCGTTCATTATACTGCTTGAAATTGCCGCAAAACCAGTGTGGAAAACTCGTGTTGATGCGCCCCACTGTTTCGCCAAAACACCGCCGCGACAGGGCCGCACCCCCACAACCCGAATCATTGGAAATGACGAGTGCAAAGCGCTCGTCTTGGGCGCCCACCCACAACGACGTTTTGCCCAACCGCGAATGCCCCATTACGGCCACGCGTTTGTGATCTATTGCTGCATCTGTTTCAAAATAATCCATGGCCCGGCTCAGCCCCCAGGCCCAGGCGCCAATAGTGCCCCACTCATCGGCTTCCGGTTTGGTTTGCCCTGCGTGATAAAACAGCGGATGCACCCCATTTTGAAACCCATCGTCAAAATCGGGATCCAGATCGCCGCAGTAAATGGTTGCCATCCCATATCCCCGGCTTAAAATGCGATCTACTGCCCACCGACTTGCAGCAGAACCCCGCGATGGTTCTGCTGCGCGGTTGTTTTCAACACCGGCACTTTTTGGGCGCATCCAACGCTGCGACAGGGCAATGTCCGGATCGGCATGCACGGTGTGGTTGCCTCCAAAATTCAATCCCACAAACACGGGTACAGGGCCGTTGACTTCTTTGGGCAAAAAAATCAACATATCCATCCACGGATCGCTGTTGTCTGCTGTAAAATATACGCGCACTTCTTTGAGAATTGCTTTACCGCCCAGTGCTGTTTCATTTATAAACCGCGTTTCAGCATGCATGCCTTCAGGTCGCCCCGGCATTTTGCCATACATGTGATTTTCAAATAACCGCAAAATTTCACCCCGGCGTTTTTCCTTCCACGTTTTTGCATCTGCGACCTTTGTGCCATCCAAACAAACCAATGGATCGGGCAATGTGTAAAGGGGCACCTTGTTCTCATCATAGTTTACAACAAACTCGGCCATGGTTTCATCCTTTTGTTGTGATCATTTTGGTTCAAAAGCGGTCTTTTTTTTCGATTGTTTATTTTCTCGCCATTCCTTTGGTGAATACTTTTCCCTGAATAATTTTGTGCGCGGGTTGGCCGCCATACATTTTAAACCGCGCAAACTCCTGACCGCAATTTGGACAATGCATATCGCCTCTGGTGTGGTCTTCCGCAATTCGCTCAATTAGACACTTCACCAGACCCCCATGCCCACCCTTGTGATATTTGTACAACAGGGTTTTGCACTGTAAACAATAAATGGAGATTGTGCGAACATCTTTACGCGCCATATCACAACACCCTACTGGATGACCAAGTAGCCTGACTGGATGATCTGAAACCCATACCCTGCAACTTATCAAAACTATCTGTGTGATGCCAGCAAATAACACATCCGGCAACCATTGACACCTCTGAACCTACACTCTATATTGAGCGTCGAAATACCAAGAGAAAAACAAACGTTGCAATACCGATCTTTCACCTGTTCCCTGACTCCTATGGCCTTACTTCAATCCGATCCTTCCGAAAACCCACAACCTCGCCCGCGCATTACGGGTCGATCGGTTGTTATGGCACTCATCACGGGTGGGATTATGGCCTACACCCAGACCCTGCTGGACGATGTGTTGCACGTTGGGTCTCTGGTAAAATCGAGTTTTCCCATTGCGCTGACCATGGGGTTTATGGTTTGGGTGATCATCAACATGATTATCGCCCGTGTGGCTCCCAAAAAGGTTTTTTCCCGCCACGAAATTATGGTCATTTTTGCCGCGATCTGGATTTCTGCCATGATGCCTGGCGTGGGATGGATTGGATATTTTGTGGGTGCGTTGCCTGCACCGCACTTTTTTGCCACCCCGGAAAACCGCTGGGCCGAATTGTTTCTGGACGATTTGCCGCCATGGGCTTTTCCCGATCCCATTCCATGGATTATGGATCGTTTCTATTTTGGTTTGCAAACCGGCGAAACGGTGCCCTGGTCTGGGTGGGCATTGCCTGTTTTGTGGTGGTTTAGCGGGGCCATGGCTTTGATGAGTGCCGGATATTTTGTCATCAGCATTTTCCATCGGCAATGGGCCGATGCCGAGCGCCTCACATACCCGCTTGTCAACTTCCCGATGGATATCATGGAAGGATTTGATGAAGGTCGCGGTATTCCCAAAATTTTTCGCAATCCCGTTTTCTGGGCAGGGTTTGGCTGGACGGCAGGTATTATAGGCTGGAATATTATCACTTTCTGGTTTCCCAATGTGCCGCGCATTACCCTGTTTGACAACATCAATACCAAAGCCATGATATTTGCACAAGGGTATCCGCCGCTGTATTTGCGGGTGTTGCCCCCTGTGATTGGCCTGGGATATTTGTGCAGCCTTGACCTTCTGTTCAGTTTCTGGTTTTTTGGCCTGTTTGCCGTTGTGAAAGCCGGGGTTATGGACCGCACCGGTTTTACCATTGGCCTACCCGGTCAACCCGCCACTTCTGGTGCCATTATTGGCCTTGAAAGCCACGGGGCCATGACGGTGCTTGTCATCTGGTCGAGATGGATTGCGCGCCATCATTTGCGCGATGTGCTGCGCACGGCCTGGTTGGGCGAACGCGGCAATGGTCCCATTGCCTACCGATTTGCCGTGGTTGGGTTGATGATTAGCACCGTATATCTGTGTGGTTTTTTAATGGCCCTTGGCCTGTCGTTTAAACTGGCTGTGGTTCACCTGATTCTGATGTTTATTGCCTATTTTGCCACTGCCAAATTCATTGCAGCCAGCGGATTTGGATATCTTTTTCCCGTCTGGATCAAAGGCGCGGGTTTTATCACCACCATTATGGGCACCGAAACCATGACCACGCGCGAACTTACGGCTATGCAGTTGGTCAATAGCCCTGTTTTTTATGGCGACACCCGCATTCAAACCTTTCAGGCTCTTCCGCATCATTTCAAAGCGATGGACGATGTTGAGCAGGGCCGCAAGTGGATTACTGGCGTGGTTTTTCTCGTTTTCCCCATCAGCTTTTTTATCTGCACGGTTGCGTTTGTCTATTATTGCTACTACGAATCTGCCCTTTACCTGCGTTCGTGGACCCTCTGGGAAGGGCCGCTTGGCATTTTTGGTGGCATTGGCAATCTGTTGAGTGAAACGGAAAAGACGCATTTTGATCCTCAAAAGCTTGGGATCTGGTTTTTGGGTGCGGCCGAAGCCGGGCTGTTGGCTTCATTGCGCACCGTGTTCCCCTGGTGGCCTTTGCACCCCCTTGGTCTGGCATTTCAATATACCACTGGGCCGCGCTATTATGCGTTGAGCATTCTCATGGTTTGGGCGGCTAAACTGCTCATCATCAAATTTGGCGGTCCGCAGCTCTATCAGCGCGCCAAACCGTTCTTTTACGGCACGGTTATCGGCTATTGTTTTGGTGT
>CAXNEV010000069.1:0-11129 GCA_964200925.1 Candidatus Latescibacterota bacterium
GTAACAGGTTCTGGGGTAACGGCTATCTGTTCACGCCGCGACCACAATGAAGCGACTCTTAAAACCCAATATGGCGTGCCGCTGAAAGCATATAAAGATTATGACAAAATGTTGGCCGATCCCGATATTCATGTCATTGATATTTGCACGCCGCACAAATTTCACACCGATCAGGCCATTGCCGCTGCTGAAGCGGGCAAACATTTGATTATTGAAAAGCCGATATGTCTGTCTTTTGAAGATTTAAAAAAAGTGCGCGCTGCCATTCAAAAAGCTGGTGTACAGGCCTGTGTGTGTTTTGAATGCCGATTTAGTCAACACTTTACATTAATTCGCTCGCTGATTGATGAAGGGTTGCTGGGAGATTTGCACTATGGCGAAGTGGATTATTACCACGGCATTGGCCCCTGGTATGGCCAATTTCCATGGAATGTAAAAAAGGATTATGCCGGGTCCAGTTTATTAACAGCCGGTTGCCATGCCCTTGATGCCCTTCTCTTTTTTATGGATGGCAAGGTGGAAGAAGTGACGAGTTTGGCCACGCGCAGCAAGTCGGATATTTTTAAACCCTACGAATACAATACCACAACGGCAACATTGCTCAAATTTGACAATGGCAAGGTGGCCAAAGTAACATCCTGCGTGGATTGTTTGCAGCCCTATTATTTTCACATTCATCTGGTAGGGTCAGAAGGCAGCGTGCTCGACAATCGCATATATTCGCACAAACTCAAAGGCATGAACAAAAACAAATGGAGTCAGCTTGAAACATCGTTGATCGATTCGGGCGATGTGGCCGATCATCCCTACCTGCCTCAATTCCAGGCATTTATTGACGCAGCTCGGGCAAACAAACCCATGCCACTGACAGATTTTGATACGGCTTTTGAAACGCACCGGGTGAATTTTGCAGCGGATTTATCGGCAGCAGAAGGGCGCACAGTGAAGCTGTCAGAACTGGCGTAAGAAGGAATAACAAAATCAAAAACAGTGGTCATGGATGTGACCCCTGTTTTTTTGTTTCCGAAAGCAGACAAATAAACAGAGAACTGAGACAACACCTTATTCTTTGAAATCTCCCATCACCTTTTGATAAACGGGAATCAATCCTTCAAATGCTTTAAACATCCGTTCATAAACGTCTGTTGAAAGCAGGTCAATCACCACAGCGCCAATGCCCTCATAATCGGGATGCCCTGGCCCAATCAGGCACCGGTTCGCCAATTCTACGGGTCTGGGGCGACCCCGGATATCCAGTTGAGCAAAACGCAGCAAATACGGCCCGGCATCATCCCCTTTTTCACACCGCAAACTCACAGCCAGATCGCGCCGTGTGCGCATGTCGCGGTTTTGAAAGCGCACCACCGTTAAAGGCGGCACACACCCTTCCATGTTACACAGGCCAACAAGCAGATCTTTGGCCATTTCTGGCAATGTTTCGGCAAACACATCGTGTACCATTTGTGCCGGATCGGTCAAACCCTCCAGCACAGCCTCGGCCAGCATCACGGGTGCCATGTTAAAAAAACGCTGATTATTTGCCAGATCACACAGCGGGGTATGATGGTGGGCAACCACATCGGACAACTCGCCAATCCAGGCCGATCCTGTAATCAATTTGCGCAGCAAACAGGCACCTCGGATGGTGTGTTCACAATCAGACCTTCCACTCCAGCGCCCAATATCGTGTACCACACCTGCCACAAAACCCGACATCAGATCTTTGCGCGAATACACAAACGTCCCTTCCCGACGAATTGCATTATAGGCAGTCATCAATCGCCGCACATAAACCCCCACCGCCATCCCGTGTTCCAGATCCTGGGGCTGGGGTTTGAGCGCCACAAGCCGACTGGCGGCCTCGGGGTGCACTTTAACCACAGCCTGAAACAACCCCTCAATCCCGCCTAGCATGGTTTCATCGACGCTGTTTTGTTCTGTCTCTCCAAACACCTGCGGAAAGCCCGCCCCATCGCGCAAAACCATCGGGCTAACATAAACCGTTTTGCGACCCGAATTTGTCACTACTTTCAGTGCACGCCCTTCAAGCTTTGCGCCAACACCCACAATCAACCGCCCGTAGGCATCCTTGAACTTTTCACAACTGTAATAGGCATGCCCCTCGGTTGCGGCCCGGCGCAACTCGCCCATCGTTTTTGGCACAATCAGTCCGTCGTCCATCGCTCCTCCATACAAAATTCTTCTGCGATGCAAATGCAAGACCCGTGCCGCTAACCACTTTTGAAACAAACCCATAAAAATCAGAATGCTGATTCATCCATTTACCCTTTTCACACATGGCAAGTGAACACATTTTTCCATCTGCTCGGTCTAAAGGGTTCAATCTGTTCCTGTTACCCTATTTCCAGGACACAAAAAAACAGCCCAGAAAATATTGCTCTGGAGCTGTCTTTTTGCAGGTGACAATCCACAACACAAGCGAATTTTAAGTGAAATGCTATATCAATGAAACACACGGCCAGAATCGATCACCAGATTTTGCCCCGTAATGGTTTCTGCCCGGCAGAGCGCCACAACCTGATCGGCAATATCGTCTTTGTCAGCGGGTTTTTTCAAAAGATTTTGTTCGGCGGCTTTTGCGCGATATTCCGGGGCGAGGTTGGCCGTTGCGCGGGTGCCTTCAATATAGCCGGGTGAGAGACAATTAACCGTCACCTCCGGGGCCAACCCAACAGCCATGCATTTGGACAAATGAATCAACCCCGCCTTTGAAACCGCATAGGCGATGGATGATCCAGACGGTCCCAAACCTGCAATGGACGAAATATTGATGATCCGTCCAGCGCCCTGTTTTTTCATAATAGGAGCCACCGCTTTGATGCACAGCATGGGGCCCGTGAGGTTGATGGTCATAATTTTGTCCCACAATTCCAGTGTGAGATTGTCGAGGTCATGAAACGGAATCCACTTGTTGAATGCGGCATCGTTGATGAGAATATCAACCTGTCCAAAATGTTTTTGAACCGCATCAACCATTGCGGAAATTTGCGCAGGATCAGACAAATCACATTGAAAAGCCCTGGCTTCGGTTAGCAGTTTGATGGCAACGGCTTCAGCCTGGCCTTTGCTTTGAGCATAAACCACGGCAATTTTACATCCGGCCCGTGAAAGGGCATGACAAATGCGCTGTCCCAATCCACCATTGCCACCCGTGACAATGGCGACTTTATCTTTTAAATCCATCGGATTCTCCTGTTGGTGATGAGAGAGGGTTCTATACGATGATATAAGAGTCCCGATCAAAATGAGCTTTGATGGGTTATTCTTCACCATCAAAATACTCAACTTCTGTCAGTCGCGACAGTTTGCGCGGCGGACGAAACATCCATTTGTTTGAATCGGGATAATGCACCACATCTGCTTCGGGATTGTCGGCAATCACGTAGTAAATCAAATCTTCGGTTTCACTCGGATTGTGAATATTGTGCGCCGTGCCGGGAGACTGCACAAAGGCATCACCTGGACCAACTTCAAAGGTCTGGTCGTTTCGGCGCACAATGCCATTCCCGCTGACAACCATGAAAAATTCCCATTGAATCTGATGGGCATGGCATGGAAAGTTCGTTTTTTTCGGAGGGAGTTTCACCCATTCAACATCAAAGGGTTGACCTCCGCCCCATTTTCCAACGCCCATTTTTGCACCCAATGCAATGGACATGTTTTTTCGCGTAACACCGTATTTCTCTTTGGGAGAGATGCGGGTTTGTTCTTCGATTTCGGAAAGGTTGATTTTTTCTGGCATTTTATTGCCCTCATGAATTAAGAATCGTTAATCACCAAATCGCGAGCGCCCACACCATTGAATCAGATATTGTCGTGTTTGCGCGGTCCAAATGTATTTTCAGACATAATATTCCTCAGGTCATATTTAATGCGCTGTCCAACCGCCGTCGAGATACAGCGATGCACCCGTCATAAAACTGGAGGCATCGCTGGCCAGAAACAGCGCGGCACCGCGAATTTCATGCATTTCAGCCCAGCGGTTCAAAGCCGTATTGCTAAGGAGTTTTTGCACTTTTTCGGGTTCTTTGAGCAAAGGTACATTGATCTCCGTTAAAAAAGGCCCAGGGCACAACGCATTGCACCGCACATTGGAAGATGCCCATTCAAGCGCCAGGGTTTGGGTCATGCCAATCAACCCGGCCTTGGACGAACAATAGGCCGTGCGCTCGGGCAGTCCTATGGCACTGAGCGCCGATGCCACATTGATCACAGAACCCGATTTTTGAGGTTTCATAATGCGCGCTGCGGCGCGACAACACAACCACACACCCGTGAGATTGATGTCGATAATGCGCTGAAATTCATGGAGCGGAAAATCTTCAATCATGTGGCGAATATTAATACCCGCACTGTTGATCAACACATCGATCTTGCCGTACTTTTCCACAACACTTTGAAACATGTGATCCACATCACCTTCTCTGGTTACATCACCTGCAATACCGAAACTTTCTTGCCCGGTTTCAGATGCAATTTCTTTTGCCACAGCATCGCAGTCTGCCTGTGTGCGCGAACAAATAACCGTTGTGGCTCCGGCCTGGGCGAGGCCTTTTGCCATTGAAGCCCCCAATCCTTTGGAGCCTCCGGTGATGAGTGCAACTTTGCCAGTCAGGCGATACAAATCCATCACATTCACTTCGGGCATAAGATACTCCTTGTAAAAATCTTGATATAAATATCGGCTTGTTTTACGTTTTCACTTTCCTGCCTTTCACACCCCACCAGACAACCAAAGCTTCGCAGATAAATCCACTTAATAAAGCCAGAACACCGCGTGCGGCACCGTGCATCAAATCAACAGGCAAAACGAGAAGCACCAAAGTAACTGCGCTGATGCGGGCCGGGGCGCTGGGAGCCATAGCCTGGGTGCGTCGTTCGAGCAGACCAACGCCATGAAAATAGGCGCGTACAGCAACAGACAAGGGGAAAAAGGAAAAGAAAAACAGCGGTAGGGCACATTTGGCAGCCAGTTCGGGTGTTACACCAATCAAACCTTCAAGCAGAAAGTGGCGAATGGGCGTCCAGAACAACAAAGCCATCATGCCAAATGAAAACAGGCCACAACCAGCGGCAAATCGCCGGATATAATGCAAGTGATTTTCGATGTGTTTAAACGCAATGTGCAAGCTGCGAATTTCATTGATCCAGCCATAGGGCACATGGGCAAGTGCATAAACAATGGTCAAAACTGCCAGCTGTTCTGCCCCATCAGGCCCGCGTGCGACAAACAGATTCACAACCGGACGGCTCAAACCCTGAATGGCCATGATAAATGCAAGCGGCCAGAAAAATCGAATGATATAACCCTGCGTGAGAGGTTCCGTATCAGAAATATTGGGCACCTTGACAAACCGATACCGTCCCCAGGTGGCAATGAGAAATTCCATGACCACACTGGCGTATGTGGCCGCAAGGGGCAAACGAATGGGATCTTCGCGCACAAAATCGGTGGGTAACAGAACAAAGACAGTAACAATGCTGGCCACAATGCCACAGATCATGGCTGCACTGACGATTTCCGTGCGGCGCATGCGCATCAATGCACCAGAATAGAGTTGATTGAGGCCGCTGAGCAATGGAATGGGCGTTAGATAAAAAAAAGCGCGATAGACAATAGCGCTGAGTTCGGGTTTAACACTGTGGATGTCTTCAATAACAAACGTACCCAGTGAGGTCAAAGAAAGGCTTAAAAGAACACCTGCCATAAGACAACCCACACCAATGGCAAAATGGTGTACCTGGCGAAAGGCTTGTTTGGAATCGACCAGAACCAATCCCAACTGACGCCCCTGTGCCAGCGGCCCATTTAAAAACATGGTGATGCCCCAGGCCAAACCGTAGGCAGCCAATGTTTCGGTGGCCTGGGGCATACGCGCCATGCCACCATTGAGCACTTGCAAGCTCATTTCCTGTACGATAATCGTTAACAGGAGCGGCAGCAGAAATTTCAAAAAAACAAAATAGATCATAAAGTGGCAAGTTTTTTCGAAGGAATCATTAGGTCTCCTATTGCAACAATTGTCGGAGTCGTTCTTGTGCCTCTTGATCATCGGGTTTCAGGTTCAAACCGCGCTGATAGGCTTCAACAGCCAATTCAGGTTTATTCAGGGCTTCGTAGGTTCGCCCCAGAGAAAAATAACTTTCCCAATGATCGGGGTGGTCTTTTAACAAACGCATCAACACCTCCAGGGTCGCATCATATCGCGCTTGTTGAAAATAGAACAATACCAATCCGCGCAAAGTATCAAGATCTTTGGGATCGTATTTTAAAGCCAGAAGATATTCCTGCTCTGCCTCCTCTGTTCGCTTGAGCACCTGAAGCGCCAAGGCACGGTGGAAATGCGGTTGTCCATGTTCTGGTGCCATGGAAACAGCACCATCAAAAATTTTCAACGCTTCTTCTGTTCGATGTAACCGAAGATAACACAGACCCAACTGAAGATGGTAAAGCGATACATCAGGCTCAATGGCAATCACTTTTTGCATCCATTGCGCCGAGGTCGCATATTCTGCCAATGCAAAATAAACTCGCGCCAGATTGTGCATGGCTCCCAGGTAGTTGGGCCGTTTGGCCAATGCCTGGTCATAATGCCCAATTGCTGCCTTGTAATCTTCCTTTATTTGAAAAATATTGCCGAGTTTAAAATGCAGGCGCGTGGGATCATATCCGGTTTCCATGGCTTTTTGAGAATATTGAATGGCCAGATCGGGATGTCCGGTTTCTTCGTAAATTTCTCCGATATTTTTATAAATTTCTCCCGAATTTTCTATATGTGCCAAAGCCCGGTCAAAGGCATCCAATGCGTCGTTCCATTGTTTTTTTTGCTGATACAAAACGCCCCATTCTGCATCGCGAAAAGGAACGGGTGAATTTGCAAACATAGGATCGCGGGCATGCGATGTGTCTGGACGAATAATATACAAAAGGGGAACGCCCATTCGGCTGATGGTGTGAATCACTTCACCTGGTATAATCGTATGGTGATACCCACTGGCTGGAGCGAGAAAATAATCGGCTTTTAAAGGATCGGATTCATAAACAAAGGCCGTTTCATCCAGCAGGTGTTCAATGCTCGAATGCCTGCCCCCCACAAGGCAATTCTGCTCTTCTTGGGGCACATGATCTTTTAACCAGAGCACGCCCAGTTTGTTGCCATTGCCGTAATAGTCCGTATCATAACGGGAGGCCGCCTCTATCAACCCACCGGCGATGATCCGGTTAAAATAGGTCGATTGAAAAGGGTGCAGGCGCACCATATCCACAAGTGTTAACCCCATCAAAATGGCGACCAAAACACCCAATCCTTTGTACCAATAATCAGACCAAGATGACCACAGAACCACAATGGACATGGCCGACAAAATGACCAGCGGAGGCACCACAAAAAGAAATTGTCGGGTTGCATTGTAAAGGGGAGTATGCGCCATCACCAGATAAATTAACGGAAACAGGCCGGAAAATACGAGGTGGCCCATGGGCAAAATAGGAGCCTGGTATGTCCTGTTGCGCACGACAAAAAACAAACCGATGGCCAAACCCAGCAGAACAAATTCTGGCAGCGTCAAAACCAGCCATTTGAGGGTATAATACCACGGGATTTCATCACTGCGCACATAACGGCCTTCAAAAAAACTCGTGTGTCCCCCTGGAAAATGTGAAAAAACGGTGATGGCCTGAAATGGATGCCGCAACGGATCGGTTTGAGCCCAGGGCCAACCGATGAGCATCACAACATAGGATAGGGCAAAAAACACCATGATCTGACAAATGTAATTTTTTAAGGCCATTTGCCACGCCATTTGTTTTTGCTGATAGCTCATAACATAATGCAATCCCCAAAACAGCCCGGCATAACCAACCAGCATCACCCCCCCCACGCGTATGCCCATCGCACATCCGGTAACAATACCCGCAATAATAACCCAGTGCCAGGGTGGATTGGGCAAGGCTTTTAAAACTTTGATCTGCCAGTACACACTCCACAAATAAACCACGGCAAAAGGAATGTCTTTATGGTTGTTAAACGCATGGCCATAATAGTGCGGAGTTAACATGAGAAACACGGCGGCAAGCACCCCGGCCCATGATGATCCCAACAAACGGCCCAGGCGATAGGCACCGATGATGCCCAGCAACCCCATGAGGGCATTGCACAAATGGCGCGTATCGAAGAGGTTCAATGGTGAAATCTGTGTGCCTAAATAAACAAAAGCATCATACAAACCGCCATAAAGCCATATATCTGACCAGGAGAAAAGCCTGATTTCGCGAAATCCGCCAACATACCAATCAATCACACTCTTGCCATAGATCACATGGTGAAATTCATCTGTGGTAATGCCATAATCTCTGAAAGTCCACACAATGACGGGCAAACACACCAGGATGAGGCGAAAAATGTGTCGTCGGGAAAAATCTGTCATGTAAAACTCCCACAGTGTCATATCCCTGCATCACAAAAACGGGCAGACTTATATATAGATTCCGTCAAAGGTTTTCACAATACCAAAAATTCCCGCTCAGCATCATGTTTTGTTTTGAAACATAACCCGAAGATGGTGCTCTGGGGTATATTTTCGGTATAAGAGAAAATGGAGAAGCGTTCTATTGACAGTTAAAAATATGAGCAGAAAAACACTTGGTCATTCTGAGCGTAGCGAAGAATCTCATTCATCAACGGTCAGATTTGTGTGCAAAAACCTTTGAGATTCTTCAGTCGTTGAAACTCCTTCAGAATGACCACCCACAATTTAAAACATCAAGATGTACTATGATGATCTTATTTCTCTTTTGATCATCCGTAAATTTCTACCGGAGAGAATGAACCCCATGACTTCCAAAATGCGCGTACATGCAGCATTGCGGCGCGAACCCGTAGATCGGGTGCCCATTTTTATGTGGTTTCATCCAGATACAGCAATGCGTTTGGGCAAAATTTTGGAAATTCCGGCGTCATGTGTTGCCGAAGTGATGGGAAATGATGTGCGTCAGACATGGGTGTCTAACAATCATGCCATGGAAGGAATAACACATGAAAAAGACGGTGACGGGCATGTGGACTTCTGGGGCATTAAATGGGTAAAAGAAGGGCCATTTAATCAGATTGTGCAGTCGCCTTTGCAAGATGCGGATGAGGATGTCATTTGGCGCTATCCATATCCCCATGCGCATATAGAGAACCTGCTGGCCAATATGACCCCGATTATGGCCGCATCAGAACAGTTTTTTATCGGCTGTGATGTGTCGCCATGTTTGCTGGAAATGCTCTACCGCTTAAGAGGTATGGAAAATGCGATTACGGATTTGCTGGCAAATCCCAAAATGGCGATGCACTTGTTGGCAGGTGCCGCAGCTTTTTCCGTGCAAATTTCCGAACAGGCCTGTAAACAGTTTGCACTCGACTGGCTCTGGACAGGCGATGATGTGGGAGGGCAGCAGACAATGATGGTCAGTCCGAAACTCTGGCGTGAAATGATCTGCCCGCACTTGTCTCAAATTGTAGCAGTGGGAAAATCACACGGTCTGTGGACGGCCTATCATTCCTGCGGCGCCATTCAACCCATCATTCCCGATTTGATCGAACTGGGCGTGGATGTGCTCAATCCCATCCAGTGCAACTGTCCGGGCATGAACCCGCTGGATCTCAAACAGGAATTTGGCCATCACCTATCATTTATGGGCGGAGTGGACACCCAAGACCTGTTGCCCAATGGATCGGCTGCCGACGTGCAACGCGAAACCGAACGGTTGATAGAAGGCATGACTTCAGACGGCGGCGGATATATTCTGGCCGCTTCTCATACCGTTCCCCCAGAAACTCCTCTGGAAAATATTTTTGCCATGTACCAGGCTGCAGGGATATGCCGCGAACACATTGAAGACCGCGCCGCAGATCTGCGTTGCCATTCCGTTCAATAAGGGCTTTTTTCTGCCATCACATGTAAGCCTCAATGGTTTCCAGCATGGTGGCAATATTGTCAACGGGCGTGCCAGGCACGGGCAGGTTGGAAATGCCCACGATGATGCCCTTGTATTTTTTGGCCATTTCAAGACACGACAGGGTTTCTTCTTTAACCTCTTCTTTTGTGCCCACATGAAGGGTGTGTGAACTGATGTTGCCAACCAGCGTTAAATCGGGAAATGTTTCTCGTAACCGCGCCAAATCCATGCCAGCCAGCCGGTCAATTTCATAAAATCCATCCACACCCGATTTGCCAAACAGATCGTCGGCCACAAGCCAGAGATCCCCGTCACTGGCAAATAAAACCCTTCCCCCATAATCGTGTATGATACTGGCAACCTGGGTTAAACAGGGCAATACGAGCTGGTGAAAGGCTTTGGGAGAATAAAAAGGCCCCTGGTATCCGGCAAAGTCGCCTCCGCCAAACAGGTAGTGAAACCCAAAACCGATCACTTCTTTCACAGACCGCCGCGTACTTTCAACCTGCAATTGCAAATGCCGGGCAACCAGATCGGGCCTCAAAACAATGGCTTCCAGCCAGATTTCCTCGCGCGGAATGGACATGCCGCCCCCGCTCATGCGAATCACAAACTCATCTCCCAACAGCCGCAGGGCACGCACAGACAGATCGTCGTCTGAAAATGTGCGTGGTGCGGCGGGTTTTTCAAGGGACTTTTCGCGGGCGGTCAAGGATTTTTCGATGCTTTCATAAGTCAACGGCGGTTTGGGTTTGTAATCGTAAATAACGCTGTAGTGCTCCTGTTCGGGATTAAAGCGCATGATTTTCCAATCGGCTTCGTTGCCGTATTCGTACAAAAATGTGTATTCATCAATGCGTTTGGTAGGTTTGACGTTGTATCGGGGATACAAAAAACGCAGGAGATCATTGCCATACAACCGATTGATAGCCAGCGTATCTTCAAATGTTTTTTCAATAAATTCGGCATGCGCATCCGGTCCATGCCACAAAGCCACGGCTTCGCGCCATTGTTGAATGCCAAATCCCACATACGCTTCATGGCCCAGCAGGGCCGATGTCACTTCTGATGAAGCACTGTTGTGATAAACCGGCACCTTGTCGGTCTCGCGCTTTTCAAATGCCGCTTGAATCCGTTCTTTTGGTTTCATGCCCATTCCTCACCC
>CAXNEV010000070.1:0-11034 GCA_964200925.1 Candidatus Latescibacterota bacterium
GGCTTTGAGAATGCGATCCATGTCACTTTGTGGCCCCAGAAAATACCGATGGCCAATGCTCAAAGCCACATGTTCATAAATGTGCTCGGCATTGGGGCAATGAACCGTTCGAAAATCAACCTCCTGGCCATAAAACGGGCATTTGATGGGGCAACCCGTGCGACCAAAGTTCATATTTTCAAAAAGCGGATTTTGATAAATGGGCTTTCCATGTGCCCCCACACCAATGGGAACGCCTTCTGCCGCGATGGCTTTGATGAACAAATTGCGGTGAATGCCATCGAATTTTTCCTGATCATACCGAAAATTCCAGTAGTAAAATCCCCACCGGGTAACCCGGCTATCGCGCATTATGGGATCTACACCATCAATTTTCTTCAACCCATCGGCAAGGTAAGTGGCATTTTGTTCGCGCCTTTCTATTTGCCTGGGCAGGCGTGAAAATTGTGCCAATAAAATAGCGGCCTGAAATTCGGTCATGCGCAAATTGGACGCCACGCGGTGAAATTCGTAAAAAGGCCGGTCGGGCAAACGGCCAATGTGGTGAAAAGAAAAAGCCTTTTCTGCAAGTGCCTTGTCGTTTGTCACAATGGCCCCGCCTTCGCCACAAGTGAGCGTTTTGCCCATCTGAAAACTGAACGTGCCCAGATCGCCAAGCGCACCCACGCCTTTGCCCTTCCACTGTGAGGCATGGGCATGGGCACTGTCTTCGATAATTTTGATGTCGTGTTTTTTGGCAACAGCCAGAATGCGATCCATATCGCACGGATATCCTCCGTTGTGTACAATAACGGCCGCGCGCGTTTTGCCGGTAATGGCCGCTTCCATGGCTTGAACATCAATGTTAAAGGTCATCGGATCCACATCGACAAAAACGGGCACAGCGTTAACCAGAACAATGGCCGTTGCACTTGCCACAAACGTCAATGCGGGTACAAGCACTTCATCGCCAGCTTCAACACCGGCTGATTTTAAAGCGCATTCAAGGGCCGTTGTTCCATTTGTAACGGCAATGCAATGTTGGGCATCGTGGTATTTGGCCCAGGTATTTTCAAATTGAAAAACTTTCGATTGTTCCGGTTCTTTAAAGCCAAGCCGACACCAGTTGCCACTTTCAACAACCTCCGTTAATGCCTTCACTTCGCGCTGATCGTGAATGGGCCAAGCCTTTCCAATCGTTCGGGCAATGGTTTTTTTTCCACCGCAAATTGCCAATTTTGCCATGTGTGTTTCCTTTGTTTGTATGTATAGACAAACCCAAGAGTAATACCTATACGATACCTCAAATTTTCCCTTTGTGACCAGTACATTGTGAGACAGCGAAAAAGACATTCCTGCCTATTCTACCAATCGTGCACCAGATGGCCCTGCCCTGGAAACCACATCATATCCACAACCGAGCAAAGGGTAACACCGATCACATACCCGACAATAATCCCCATAAAAAACGGTGCCGCCCTTCGGTAAAGCTGCACACCGCCCACAGAAAGCAGAATCGACTTAATCGACCATGCAATGAACATGGGCAAAGCCAGGTGTTCTGTATTGATCATCGCACTCATGGCAAAACCCACCGGATGAAGCCGCCACCATGTCAGACGGGTTCGCAAAACCGTGAGCAGAGCCATCAACACCCCTCCTGCACCCGTGAAGGCCAACCGTTGCCAGTCGATTGGAAAGGGGTTTCGGACTTTGCTCAGGGTATCGGAAAAAATGCCTTTGGGATCTCCACTGAAGAACCGGGGCCACCCGAACGTGTTGTAGGCTCCATTGGCATAACACAAATCGAGCGTGTACCAAAATGCCAGAACCAGCGCCCCGGCAGCACTGGTAAACACCGCCCACAACAGGTGTTTTCGATTGCCGCCGATCAGATTGCCAAACCGTGCGACATGCGCAAGCGCAGGACCAAATAACCCGCGCAGGTAATTGATGAGGCTATAAGACAAAAGGATGGCCACAGCACTTGATCCCGACATCGCCTGTGTGCCCACCGCGCTGAACACAAACGATTGCGGGCTTAATGTTCCCCATGTATAAAGCACACCGGTTTCCGAAACAATCCGCGCCATCCCCACATAGATCACAAGTGAGGCAAATAAAAAAAGACCTGCCTCAATCAGTGTCATGCCAGAGGCCCGCAACCACAACAACATAAAAAATATGCCGAAAAGCCCACCCCACACCGCCGTTTGATAAGACAGCATTTCCATCGAATCGTCCACATTGGGATCGTCGCGAAGGGCTTTTCGAAACACCCCCGACAAATGCTGTCGCGCCACATAAAGCCCCCAGAACACCATGAAACACAGCGCCCCAAATCCGATCCAGCTCGTCGGTGCCGGTTCGGCACTGAACTGATCGCCGCCAATTCCACCCATCGCATAACCAAACCGTGCAAATAACGCACTGATGCTCATATGAAAAAGAAAAAAGAACCAGATGGAGAACAAGACCTCTGTATTGGCAAAATAAGCAAATCCGATTGAGTAGAATTGAAAGGGATTGATAACCAGTGGAATGGCATTTTTGAAAATGGCAAGCGTGCGATATCCATAAATTCCCGTCAGTGGCAAAGGTACGGAGACAAACCATGAAATCACTTCCCAGACCAAAATGGCAAATGGCAGGCTTGCCCCCGTCCAGAACAAACGCCGATGCACAAGCGATCCCCCATCGTGATCTTCCAAATTCACCATATGCACAGCCACGTTGGCCAGCGGGTAAACCAGCCGTTCGTGATCCTGCCACTGCCGTCGCATAATGACCATCAAACATGCGGTTACCCACAGCGTTGTTAAAATAAATGCGCTCCACCAGAACAGCGGTATGGCCCACATCGACCACGGAATACCGTACTCACCGCTTTCAAAAAACTGAACCCAGAGCGATGGTGACCCTTGGGGTACCAACCAGCCCTGCAAATAAGGCAACAGATAGTCTGCCCACTGATTTTCCGGGCTTGCGAAATAGTAAAAGCTCGAAATGATCCCCACCAAAAACCCCACCACGCCTTCCACGGGCATAATGGATCCCACAAGGCCCATGGCGAGCACAACCAGAAGTTCACGCGAAGACAGATGCAGCCAGCGATTCAACACCAGCAATCCCAGAAGCACCGCAAACAGCGCCAATGGAAAGTGCGCCAGTGTTAACCGCGAAGCGCGCACATACATCTCGGTATGGGTTGACCAGATCGTGATAAATACAACAACAAACAACCCCACCAATACCG
The DNA here is from genome assembly GCA_964200925.1 of Candidatus Latescibacterota bacterium. Taxonomy (GTDB): domain Bacteria; phylum Latescibacterota; class UBA2968; order UBA2968; family UBA2968; genus CAXNEV01. The sequence goes on from CAXNEV010000070.1 coordinate 3,236, forward strand.
ATTTAACCGTCACGGCTGGATGAAGCGCCGTTGTTTCTGCTGCTTTCTCACCGGTTGTTGCCATAAACATCCTATCCGTTAGCATTCATTCGCCCATTTACCCATTTAGCGACACCAAAAATACCGCCACGCGCCTTGCCTCAAGCACGGGTATTTGAATGGTCAAAGCCGTTTTGCTCAGTGGATTGCCCGACAGTTCAAGCGTATCAAAATCGTTGAGTCCTGGATTGTTTATCAGAGCGGTCAAATCGCTGATTTGATTATTGCTTAAACCGAGCTGGTTCAACCTGGTCAGCCTGGATAACACGGCAATATCGGCAATCAAATTATCTCTTAAGGAAAGTGTATTTAACAGGGTGAGGTTTGACAGGGCAGAAATATCGACAATGCGATTTCCTCTCAAATGGAGAATTTCCAAACTGCTTAATTTTGACAGGGCAGAAATATCGACAATCCGATTGTTATTGCATTGAAACATTTTCAGCACAGTAACCGACGACAATGCGGCGATGCGTTCGATCCGATTGCCGCTCACATCCAGGACCGTCAGGGCCGTCATATTCGAAAGCGTGGAGATATCCACAATCCGATTGTTGTCGAGATAAAGCAATTCCAGATTGGGAAGCCGCGCCAGTGGTCCAATATCTTCAATGCGATTGCTGCTCAAAACCAGCGACGTGAGGCTCGACAACTTTTCAATGCCATTCAAACTCACAATGCCCTGGCCGGCGGCCGAAAACCATGTCAACCCGACCACATCTGCCGGTAAAATTGGCCCAATCGGCTTTTGAAGCGCACGTCGAACCGCCGCATCCAGGGCCGGATCGGCAAAATCCAGTGAAGCAACAAGAGGTGGCTCAAGCGGGCCCTGTGCCCCACACCCCAGCCACATGCCCACCAGGGTTGTACAAAGTGCCATGCAACCTCTGATCGTCGGGTATTTCATCTACATCACCTCGCATTGTCACAAAAAACAGGCGACAGACGGATCTCCAGATTCAAAATAGAGAAACATCTGCCGCCTTGATGGAACCTAACCCCCGGCCCCCTTCCCTTGCAGGGAAGGGGGCCGGGGGAGAGGTTAAAATGCCCCACCCACAGAAAGCCGCAATGGCGCACCAAAATCATTTCCGCCATCGCTATACGACACATCGACACGAAGGTCTCGCTCTCCAAATGCGTATTTCAAGCCAAATCCCAGACTGAATTTTTCCACATCGGTATTGGTCTTGTAACCGCCTCGAAGGGCAAACAAATTGCCCAGCCAGTATTCGGCGCCAAAATGCCACCGCGACCCAAAGTCTGTCGCAAACAACGTTTCAGCCGCAAGGGTCAGATAAGACGGATCGCCCTGTTCACCCCAAACTTCTCCGGCCATGCCGAAGTTAAACGAAATGGGTGGATTAAACGGACGCACTTCCACTTCGACCTGACTGCCGATATTTCGAGCCGATGCGGCCACACGCACACTTTTATAACCCGTATAGGCCGTAACACCAAGATCAAAATCCCAACTGCTGGCCGTCACCAGCAACAAATCTTCCCGGATATATCGGGCGCTGATGCCCCACGATACTTTGTCTGTCATTTGCCGGGCAAATGTCAAGCCAACAGCAAGATCGCTGGCCGTGATCATTCGACCTGTGCCCAACGGCTGAAAGATCGTGGTTTCTTCAACTTCTTCGGGTTTGGCATTGACCACGCTTATGGCCCACACATTGCTACCCACCTTGTAAGCCAAAGCGCCTGTGTAAATTTTGGAATTCACCAGCCAGTCGGTGTATCCAAATACATACTCTCCCTTATTCATAAAACCCAGACCGGCCGGGTTGCTCAACAGGGTCTCAATTCCGCCAGTCATAGCGGTAAATGCCTCGCCCATAGCCACCACACGGGGTGACGTGGCAATTTTCAAAAAGGTATAGGCCGATTGCCCTTTCACAGCAGGATAATCGAAATATTCTCCATAATCCACCTGTGCTTCTGCCCGAAACGTCGGCAGACCGATCCCCAACACAATGGCCGGGATCGCGAATATTTTCCACATCTTCATGGCAGTTTCTCCTTTACCGGTTCGTTACCGGATGATGTAGAATGTACCCCTGGCCTTCTGCCCATCACTCTCGGGAAGGTCGGATTCTACGACGTAGAAATAAACCCCTGTTGCTACTTCCAGAGCGGCATAATTGCGTTCGTTGTGATTCCAGAAAGCCTCACCAGAGTTGGGGTTATTATGATTGATCTGGCCAACGAGTTCACCGGCAAAATTGTAGATTCGGATCGTGCATTTGGTCGGAATGCCCACAAATCGGATCTTGAGTGTCGAATCGTAGTTATAAGTTGCAGTGGTCAGGCTGAAAGGATTGGGCACCACCCAGATCTTCTTCTGCAACGCATTCCCTTCTGCTGTGGGCGGCTGATACGGGCTGAATATCAGGTTGGTTCGTTGACTGTCGGCACTATAGCCGCCTTCCAACCCGGCTTTTAAATGCCCCTGTATTTCTGCAGGCAAATTTGCCATGGTCGAAATGCCATTGGTCCAGGCTGTGTGCGGTACCGTATAAGCCCGCACATTATACATATAGCGAAATCCGGCAGCACCATTGGTATCCCGCCACTTATAGGTCCCCCCGGAATAATCCCAGCTTGCGCCGCTGATACCTTTTTTAATATCCGCAACCAGCGTCCAGGGGCCAAATTCATGCCAGGTAGAACGATACACCCGATATCCGGCAATATCTGCTGTTCCATAGTCTGGATTTGGAGAAGATTCTGCTGTTGTACCAGACCATGTCAGTTCATTTTGCGCATCGGTGTTGGAAGAAACCGAAAAATCCACATCTGGCGGATAGTCGGGAATATCGTATCCATTGTCATAGGCAAACTGAGCGGCTTTGATATGAGCCACCAGAGCGCCTTCCCCTTTTTGCAACCGCGCCAACCTCGCGGCTTTTTCTATTTTTGTATCCATTCTGGCAAACGTGGGCATATCCACGGAATAGGCACTGTTGCCGGGTCTGGGAATGGCACTTGCACCCGAACCGCCCACATAGGCAATCACAATTTTGGCTTTATCGCCCACTGCCAGATTGTAGGGGCCATAGGTCTGTGCATTGACCCACGCGCCAACCCGACTGGGGTTATTGGGCACAGCGCCAGTAAATGCCGTGTAAATTTCCTGCTCCGTTTTTGTGTTGATGGTGGGGCAATCCGATCTGCCACTCTGGATGCTGTAGGTTTCCCACCACTGCGAAGAGGCAGGCTGTTCGCCGATGGGATTTACATACTTTCCCTTATCGGCGGCATTAAACACATGAGCGCCCCCCGCATTCCGATAGGCCAGCGGTGCCATGCCGATGTATTGGTAAGACCGAAACTCCCCTTCCACATAACCACCGGGCGAAATATTATAATACGTGTCGGTTGTTGCAATGGGTTCACCGGTATCATCTGCAAACGTATCTGGGCTGTCGCCGTCGTATTGATAGCTGATTTTCAACGGCGCATATTCGGCCGGACCGTTGTAGTTGGGTGCCCCGGTGTATTTGTACACATCGTCATTGGGTCGTGTGCCGCCGCGATCTCCGGGGATACCTTGGTTTTGATAGGGCGCGCCCTGGCTGATCACAAAGGCATTGGCAAAGGAAAAATAGGTATCGTTCAACACATACCCCGCACCGCCGTTCAAATCGGGCACACCATCACCATTGGAATCTCCGGTATTTTGAAACTCTATTTCCAAAATGAAAAAGTCGTCAAAACCCTGATAGCTCCACGCCAGAGCCTTGCGCGTAATGGTGATCCCGTGTTTGGTTGTCCATTTGCAAAAGACCACATTTTCTGCCCGGTTGTCTTTATCGGCATCCATATACTGCCCCAACCGGTAATTCATAATCTCGTAGGGTTTGCCTTTATCTGGAGAATCGGTTTGCAGCGTTGCCCCGACATACCAGTTGACCAGGCTTTTTCCGGCCCCCTGCCCGTGTTTTGGCACTTTAACATCATATCCCCACGTGGCTTCCGGGCTTTTGGCAATGTCGTAATACATCGCCTTGTTGTCATCTGTGGGGTTAAAGGTGCCAGAATACGACGCACCGTATTTGCCATCGGGCGTTTTGGTCAACACCCACACCGATTCACCCACCGACGTGCTTTGCCCTTCCTGTTTTTGATCCTGCCAATCTGTCGTTTTAATGCCCCAGTACTCGATGTAATCTGGGCCTGCTAAGTTCAGCATAACTCCGGTGCCAATGCCCGGATAGGTCAATCGGGTTGCCGACCGTCCATCGGTTCGGGTATAGGCCCCTCCCTGGGTGCCCTGGTTGCGAAAGCCGCTCCAGATCAGGCTCCGGGTCAACTGCCTCAGGTTGCCCGTATCCAGGGCATAAACTTCGGCGGCTTGCCACACCAGCGCGGCCATCAGCAGCGTGCAGGTTGCAGCGATCCAGCCTTTTTTATTGGTTCCGTTCATCTGTATATCCTCCTATCCTTTCCTGTCTGAATTCAGCCAGGTTCAATACTTTTGGGTATTGCGATAACGCATTCACCAGTTCTACTCCCCTCTCCTGCAAGCAGGAGAGGGGCAGGAGTGAGGGCTCGCTTAAAACTCCAGAATGAATCCCATCTGAATCAGCCGGGGATCCCACCGGTAGCGGCTCCATGCACCCGTATCGCCATAGGTGAGATAATCCGGGTTGTCGGGGGCCGGTTCTTTGAGACCGTATTGCACATACTGGAAATTTTCCTCATCGCTGTTTTTTTCGTTGAAGAGATTGGTGATTTCTGCAAACAGCGATGGTTGAATAGTGCCCAGCTTACGGAAATTCTTCTGGATGTGCATATCCGTGCGCATCGCAGGCGATTGTTTTCGCCATTCAGTTGGCCCTTGGGGTGGTGTGTATTGAAAGGGCGTTCCCGAAAACATCCGGTAAACAGAACTGACTTTCAACCCACCAAACGGGTGAATGCCTCCCAGACGGGGGCCATAACCTATGGGTGTGGCATACAAAAACTGCACTGAAAGCTGACTGGAGCGTCCAAAATTTCTGGGGGCGGGGTTTGCCCCGTAGTTTGAAGCCACCAGCCACAACCCCTTTTCGTTGATTTTGTGCGCTTTACTATACTTACCCGTTGCAGCGGTTGTGCCCTCCCGTGTTTGCCATGATGCCAGGGTAGCATTTGCTGAAGCACTCAACGCGGTCACTTCAGCAGGTGTGAGCGGCACTGGCACTTCTGATCCATCGGGCTGTGCGGCATATTTGTACCAGTAGTGTTCGCTGGCAATAAAATTGCCGTCGGTGATGATATACCAGTTGCCTTCATACAAACCGTAGTGCGGCGAACTGCCGCCATACCCAATGCCGTGTTGCCATTCCAGGTTATATCCCACGCGGAATGAAAAATTGTTGCTGAACGTCTTTTTTAGCGAAACCTCGAGGCCGCGTGAACTGGTCCAGTAGGAATTGCGCAACACGCCGATTTGCGAGGTCGTGAGCTTGGGGTCATTCCAGTAGATGATATCGTTGGCTCCATAAAGCCCTTCGTCCAACCGATAAAACGCCGTCATGCTGGCTGTATAATCGGCTACAAAGTTCCAATCGACACCCATTTCCACATTTGTGGTTTTTTCGGGATGTATCCCTTCGGTAGCATGTCGGCTGCCGCCCAGTCCAAAAGAACTCAGCGCATCCAGTGAGTTCCACTTCTCGGTATCGTCGATTTTTCCATTTCCGTTCACATCCCGGTCGGGATCTTTGGAGCCATAAGACATCTGAAACATTTCGTAAAGATCGGGATTGGTATAAAACCGACCAATAAAATAGTGCGCCGCAAGCCCGGCTGAAATGGGATGTGAAATGCCCACGCGCGGACTCAGCGATGTCATCGTTGGAGTGCCGCTTTCCATGTGGTCCAGTTCGTATTTTCGATTGGTAAATTTGGTGTACATAGGGGAAATTTCAATGCCGGGAACCTGTCGCCACGGACGACCGTAGTTGAAATAATCCCAGCGCAACCCCGCGTTCACGATCAAACCACCGTATTCCAATTTGTCTTGTACATAGGCCCGAAATTCCCACGGGGTAACACCCTTGCCCAGGTCATAGTCTTTTCCGACAAAACTCAACACCCGGGTTCCAGGTGCCGAACCGTCGAAATAACTTGTTGACCAGTAATCGTGCCGCACCAGCTCAATGCCGGTTTGCAACAGGTGCGACCGGGTAATCTGACTGGTATAGTCAAATTTGAGGCCGAAGCGTTTGTCGGAATAATCTTCATAGGCCAGGATGTTCCGCGGCAGATAAAACCATCCGGAAGCATCTGTCCGAATCGGCTCGGTTGCCGTGGGCACGTCATAGGGTTTACCCCGTGACCCCACCATGTAAAGCCTTACATCATAATAGGTTTTGCTACCCAGGCTGTGTGTGAAGTTCAAATAAACCATGCTGTCGGTGGTTTTTCGCTTGCCCGACGCCGCCCAGTTTTCTGGCAAAAAAAGGTTGCGACCGTTGCTGCTTGGCCCCATCCCTTTAATCGAACCTTCCCAGTCATTACTGTAGGTGTAGAATTCATCGCTGCGGTCCAGCACCCCGCCGATCTTCAATTTGACATTTTCAGAAGGCCGAAAGGTCAAATTCCCAACATTCCGGGTATTAAAAGGGGAGGTGGGGGCTGCCGACGGCAACCGACTGGCACTTTTGTCGTAGGTGCTGCTAAAGAAAAATGACATGCTGTTGGCAATCGGCCCCGATAGGTTGCCCTCCACACGGTGACCCATGTATTTGGTGTAGTCATTTTGCACATGAATCAACTCGCCTGTTACCGGATCTTTTTCATTGACCCAATCCTGGTCTTTCCACTTCATGCGATCCTTATGCACCGGGTTTTCATACAAATTGCTCGCCCAGTGGCGTTTGCCTTTGGGCGTAAACCGGTATTCCCCTTTTCCGGTGAAGTGCTGTGACCCATCCTTTGTCACCAGTGTAACAATGCCGGCCAGCGCATTGCCAAATTCGGCATTCATTCCGCCTGTCAACACACTCACTTCCTGAATGGCCGATGTGTTCACACTCGAAAATCCGCCCCGGCTGACCTCGATTCCATCCACATAATAACCCACCACGGTGCCAACACCACCACTTTCACTGCCGCGAATGCGATCTGCACCATCCAGTGCCATACCCGGTTGAAGCGACACCAGTTCCGTAACCGAACGCACCATAGGTACAGCTTCAATATCTTGCTCTGTAACGACGTGTTTGCTCGTTGTTTTGTCGGGTTCAACGGGCGGCCGCTCGGCCACCACCACCATTTCCGACAACTCCAACGTCCCTTCTTTGAGTGCAAAATTCACCGTTGTGGTATAATCGGCAATAATCCTCACTTCGCGCCGCAACTCCTTGTTATAACCCACCATTGAGGCTTCAAGGATATAATCACCGGGTTCTACCGCCAAAATGACATAGTGACCCTCTGCATCGGTTGTGGCCCCACGCAAAAATCCCTGAATGACCACGTTGGCCCCCGGCAAAGGGTCATTGGTGGTTAAATCGCGCACCACACCGGTCACTTTGCCGGTTGTGGCGGCAAAAACGCCATTGTTCGCTGCAAAAAACAACACAATCAGTGACAGATAAAGTACCCAAACGCCATATCGTTTGTTCATCGATGGCCTCCTGCGAACCGAACTGCTTTAGAAATAGAGTTTAAAGGTCGTTCGCATATCGATCATGCTAATGGGAAACACGCTTTTGAGACCCCAGGCCTCCATTGAGCGCAAGTCGCCCATGATCATGTGATAG
>CAXNEV010000071.1:0-10990 GCA_964200925.1 Candidatus Latescibacterota bacterium
GTAAGGGCTTTTTGATCAATCACACCGCCCCGGCATGTGTTGACAAGCAATGCCTTGGATTTTATCAGAGCCAGCTCATTCGGGCCGAGGAGATGGTGTGTGTTTTTTGAGTAGGGCACATGCAGGGTAACAATGTCGGATGTTTTGAGCAGGGTGGGCAAATCAACGCGGGTAATACTCAGATCGCGTTCCACCTCAGGTGAGGAAGGATAGGCATCGGTGTATTGCACGGTTGCGCCGAAGGCGTTGAGCAGTTTTGTGACGCGGCGACCAATATTGCCCATGCCAATGACGCCTACCTTTTTGTCATGAATGGTATAAGTGATAAGGCCGTTGTTGAGGGTGCGATACCGATTGGTGCGCACATTGTGATCCTGCTCAACCATATGGCGATAAAAACCGAGAATGAGGGCGATGGTGTGTTCAGCCACGTCGATGGCGTTGGCCCCACCGTTGTTGGCAACCTGAATGCCAAGTTCTTTGCACAGATCGATGTTGATGTGTTCGAATCCAGCGCTGACAAGCTGGATGAGTTTGAGTTTTTTTGCAACGCGCAAAACGGATTCGGAAAGGCCGCCGCCGAAGATGATGACAAAATCGGCATTGCTGACAAGGGGCATTTTTTCTTCGTCGGGCAGATTGGAAGGGTGCGTGGTAACGGTGTAGTCGGGCGGCGCATGGCGGATGAGACGTTCGGCCATTTCGGGGGTTACGCCGGTGAAAAAACGGACAATGGGCATGAGAACCTCGGTGGAGAGATGGCGGAATGTTTAGATGAACGACAATATAACAGAATGAGATACAAAAGCAAAAGCCGACGTGATGCGTCGGCTTTTGCTCAGCATATGAAGATTGTTTGCATGGGTTATTCTCTAAAAATGACACTTTCGCGGTCAAACCATTTGGAACAGAAAAACAAGCTCAACCCTGCAAGAGTAAAGAGGGAAGCATACACTTCGAAAAGCAATGGAATAGACATGGTACCTGCAAGAACTTCTTTGGTCGCCAAAGAAACATTGAGCACGGGAACAAGTGCGGTAACGGCGTTGAGTTCGATGCCGGGCAAGATGCCGATAAAAACGGGCAGAATAATAACAATATTCATCGGCGTCATCAGGCTTTGAGCTTCTTTGAACGATTTGGCAAAAACAGAAATCGCCATCAGACAAGCAGCAAAAAAAATGGTGAGGGGAATCAACAATGAAAAGGAAATGAGAATGGTCTGAGGTGCCAGCAAATTTGAGATCGTATGGAGCATTCTTTCTGCAATGATGCGGTTTTGCGTGATGGCAATAAAAATGCCAACAAAAGCGACAGCGGCAGAAGTAAGGCCCGCCAGTGCAATCACGCCAAATTTTCCGATCAGAATCTGAAATCGGTTCACAGGAGAGGTGAGCAGCGTTTCCAGTGTGCCACGTTCTTTTTCACCAGCCCCCAGGTCAATAGCGGGATACATGCTGCCCATAAAACAAAATGAAAAGATAAGGCACAAGGCCACCAATGGTTTTGGCAAATTTTTCCTGTTCTGACGTCACATCATGGCGTTGGGTGTGAATGGCATCGTGAATGCTTTTGTCGAGATACAGGCGCTCAAACCGGCGGGTGACCAACTGGTTTTCATAGCCATCAATGAGTTCTGTTAATCGGCGGCGCGTCATATCCATGTCTTTGGACGATTTGAAATACAAATGGACATCGCCCGATTTGAGGTCGGATACCTTCTGGTCAAAATCTTCACCAAATGCAATCACAGCGTCCAGACTGTCCGATTTGATGAGCGTTTCAATATCCTGTTCAGCAATGTCTTCACGCACCGTGAGATCTTCGCGATTGCGCAATGATTCGCGAAAGGAAGCGGCATTGTCGTGTGTGATCACGCCAACCGTGAGGGTTTTGTCCTGTGCTTTTTTAACCTGAGATTGGGTGAATTTGGTGGCAATGGTCATCAATAGCGGGAACAACAACAACGGAATGACAATCATCGTAATCATCGTGCGTCGGTCGCGGGTGATGTCTTTGAGTTCTTTTAAAAAAATAATAAGCGCTGGGTTCATGGTATGTCTTTCATTTATAAATGGCAGGTTCTGTATTCTAACTTTTTGATTCGCCTATTTGCTCTCATGCTTGCGCTTCAACAATCCGAATGAATTCGTCTTCGAGGGATGAAGCTTGTCTCTGAGCCTCGAAAGATTCAAAAGTGCCGTTATAACACAATTTTCCTTTGTGAATAATGGCCAGATCATCGCTGAGTTGACTCACTTCACCCATGCGGTGGGTCGAGAAAATAACCGTTTTACCGGCATCCCGACAATCGCGAATAAGGCGAACAATATTGCGCGAAGTAACCACATCCAATCCTGCGGTGGGTTCGTCAAAAATGATCACATCGGGATCGTGAACAATGGTGCGCACAATAGAAACTTTTTGGCGCATACCGGTTGACAGTTTGCCGATGCGGCGATTGGCAAAATCGTTCATGTCAAGCAAGTTGAAAAAATAATCGCGTTGTTTTTCAAAAGTTGCGCGATCCATCCCATGCAGATCCGCCATATATTGAACCATTTCACTGGGCGTGAGTCGGTCGTAAAGACCGGTATTGCCCGTTAAAAAACCGAGGTGTTTACGAACATCCTGACCATTTTGAACCGTATCGTAGCCAGCCACGACAATGCTGCCCGACGTGGGTTTGAGCATGGTGGCAATCATGCGCAACGTGGTTGTTTTGCCGGCGCCATTGGGGCCAAGCAGAGCAAAAACGCGCCCTGGTTGACAGGTAAAACTGATGTTTTTGACCGCGTCAACCGTGTTTCCTGCAAACCCTTCACCCATTTCGCGCTTTTGCTGCCGCGAGAGTTTAAAGGTCTTGATCAAATCTTGAACCGTGACCATAAAACCCCTCCCTGTTTGATTTATGCAAGTTATGGATGTGAAGGATTTGTCTGTTTGATCAGCCAGTCTGAAATGACTTTAAGCGCCACAGGCGAAAACGTTTCTTCAATTTTGGCATATTCGGCAGGAGAACCCGTTTGTGCCTTTTGAAATAAGTGGTTGAGACCAGGCAATTCCTGAACGGCAATATTTTGATTCCCGCCCATCTGGAACGCTTTCTGAATGGCTTCCAAATTTTCTTTTGCAGGCACCTGAAGGTCTTTCTCGCCAATAATGGCCAGCGTGGGACAGGAAACTTTTTTGAGGATATCTGCCGGGTCGTGTGCAAGGAAATAACGCATCCATGAAGAGAGCAAAAAAGGCAACAAGGCATTGAGTTGGGCTTGAGGGTCTGATGCACCGAGTTTTTGTAGTTCTTGGTGAAGCGTGGGGTCTAAGTTGTCGAGTTGTGTTTTGAAAAAGGCGCGTATCTTGCGTTCGGCAATGGCATCATTGGGTTCACTTTTGATGATGTTGCACGCTTCCGTGATGAATTTCTGGTTGTGTCTTAACAGGCTTTCACTGGCACCGTTGGCTTTGAGAATGAGGTATTGCTGAGATTCCAAAATGCGGTCACCGGGCACACCGGGGCCTGCCAACATGATGATAAAAGCAACATCCGTTGATTGGATGGCAACCAGTGGTGCAATCAGGCCACCTTCGCTGTGCCCAGCCAAACCAATTTGCTGAGGGCGAATATCAGAGTGCGTTTTGAGATAGTGCACCGCAGACAAGGCATCGGTTGCCAGATCTTCCGTGGTGGCTTTGAGGTATTCACCCGAAGATTTGCCAACACCCCGGTCATCAACGCGCAAAACCGCAATGCCATGTCGGGTGAGATGGTCGGCAATAACCAGAAAGGGTTTGTGGCCGAGAATGTTTTCATCGCGATCCTGAGGCCCAGAGCCTGAAATGAGAATCACAGCGGGAAATGGGCCACCCGTTTTGGGTTTGGTCAATGTTCCGGCCAGCGTAATATTTGCATTGGTATTTTGAAAGGTAACATCTTCGGTTAAATAAGGATACGGCGGCTTGGGTTCCTGCGGGCGTTTTACGGCTGCAGCGTGATCGGTTTTTTGCAGATTGAGGGCAAATTGTTGTCCGCTCTGTCTCCACTCCCCTGTAATCTGGGTGGGATGAGAGGATGAATTGAGTTGGCCATCGTAAACACCTCGAATGCGGCCAACGGCAATTTTGATATTTTGCCTGACAATTTCCACACCATCTGTGGGAATGCCGGTGATGCCCTGGTCGGGGCTGTCGAGTTTGGCTGTGAGATTGCCCAATGAATCACTGCGAATGTGAAAAACAAGGCGCAGTTCAACACTGCTTATTTTGAGCGTGCCATGCCATGCCCCCGTGAGGACTTTGACAAGTTCCGGGTCTGTTGAGCCTATCTGGAGTGGCACCACATCGTAGTCTTCATCAAACATAGGCAGGCGGTATTTGCCGTTGAGATCCGTAGTGGTGCCTGCGCGAATTTCGTCCTCTTTGTTGATCAAATGCAGGCCAATATTGGCAAGTAAATTGCCCTGATCATCGTGCAAAACATCCGATACAACGGGCAATTTGGAAAAGTCGGGCTGATACCGCACCAGATGATTGGGAACATTTGTATCTAACCAGAGGGCTCCATTTTTGTCTTCGGTGATATTGAGAACCTGATCACCCGGTAAGCCGTCTTTTTTGAGCACGCGCAGCCAGTTGCCCAGATGGTGGCGAATGAGTCCGGTGGCCCCATCATTGGGATGAGTGCCAAAATAAAGTGCTCCATCGCGCGTTTGTGTAATGGATCGAACCGCGTTTGCAGGCATACCATCATTTCGCGTGATAAATCGCCAGGTGCGGCGATTAAAAACAGAGAGACCGTCTTTTTCCCCGTGGCTGCACCAGACAAGTCCTTCGCGCGAAATAAAAACGCGATAAATTTTGTCCGACCCCAAACCGTCTTTTGTCGTGAAAGTCGTCCATATCTGAGTTGTGGGATTGTAATGACTCAGACCGCGATACGTGGCAAAATAGAGCGATCCATCGCGGTCTTCAGCGATGTCATAGATGCGATTATGGGCAAGCCCGTTGGCAACCGTAACCTGCGTCCATGTCTGCGTGACAGGATCATAACGCAAAACGCCATAACCCCCCTGGCTGCTGTCCTGACTGGCAGCTTCCAGTTTGGTGTGCTCCGTCGTGAGCCAGAGACGACCTTTGTTATCGACCAGCGCAGCAGGCCCCGTGGTTTTGCCAACAAGACCATCAGTCAGAATGGTCCATGTGTTATTGGCAAATTGCGCAACAGCGGCTTTGCCTTTGTGGCTGCCACCAAACCAGATCGTTTGGTCTGGCAACTGAACAATGGCATGCACCGGGCCATCAAAGAGGCCATCTTTTGCGGTATAGAGCGTCCAATGTGTGCCATCGTAATTGAGCGCGCCGTTGACGCCGGTGCCCAGTTGGTTTTTTCTCAACGGCCACCAGAGACTGCCATCCTGAGTCAGCAGAGGGGCATCAGATGGCGTGATGTAATGGGTTTGTGGAACATACGTTATCCAATCGCCATTCTGGAGAGTTTCCACCAGAACCTGTTCTGTTGCACACACAGATCGTGTGAGAAACAGAATCAAAAGCAAACAAAGTGTGCGCATGAATCTGTCCTTTTTTGGTTAAATACCGTATAACCGATGTCCTTCACCGGGAAACCAGATCATGTCGATGACAGAAACATAGAAATCATGCACGACGTTTTGAAATATCACAAATAAAAATTCCTGCTGGAGATATACTCCGGCAGGAATTTTTATATAGAATGTAAATCAAAATTTTTCAATATGATCGTCAAGGTATGTTGCTGCATAAGCGAGGGCCTGCCGGATATCTTCGTCTTCCAACTCTGGATATTCACGGCGAAGTTCGTCTCGGTTAATATAAAGTGCAAGAAGCTCAACAACGCGGCGAACCGTCAGACGAAGATCGCGAATACAGGGCTGACCGTTCATCCGCGCTGGGTTAATGGTAATACGGTCAAATTGAGCCATAATTCCTCCTTGCCTGCAATTTCGCTTATTTTTGCCTGGTAGTCAATCCTCGAATCATTTTCGCGGCAAACGTTTTTCTACGACTAACAGGTCTGTTACTGCAACCGGGCCTTTTTGATACCAGTAGGCTGTTGAACTGTAGTCATCACCGCGGTGGTTGTTGTGGCCGTGTTCAATGGTAACGCGGATGGATTTTGTAAAGGGAATGGGATCGGGCACATGCAAGCGATACATGGTCCACTGGCCTTCCCACTGTTTATGACCGTGGTTAAAAAGCGACGTACCGGCATAAGGATAACAGTTGGGCTGCATGCCCCAGGCATGACAAAAATAATCTTCAGAGCCCGTGCCGTGCAAAGAACCAGGGAACTGTTCGCCGTCGATAAAAATCATATCGTCGCCTTCGCCCCACCAGCCACCCGCGTGGTTGTCGATGCTTAAATTGCAACCGATATACGTGCCTTCGCCCTGTGTATCGAGAATGACATAATTTTCATCACCCGTTAAATTTGGCCCTTCTTTGCCGTCGATGAGCGGCACAGCCCGACACGGGGTTTCGCAATGCCAGCAGGCATGAAAGTAGTAAGAATCATCGGGCAAATGATCATAGAGCTGGTGATCGACATAGTAAAAAATGCGAATTTCCGTGTCGCTTTCGTTGACAAGCTGGAGTCGTGCGCGTTTAAAAAAAGGCATGGCAATCCAGCAATTAAATGCCCCGCGCTGGGCATTGGGGTTAATAGACATATCAAAAAGAGCAGATGTGTAATTGTTAACACGGCCATGCCCAACACCAAAAAAATCGCCCACAGGCACGTTAATACTGGGAAATGCGGCATCATCCCAATACGCTTTGAGCACCGCTTTGCGGGGAAAAAGCGCGTCGGTAACTTTGAACGTGTTGTCGATGGCAAACCACAAATGGGTGATCACGCCAGGCCCCTGAATATCGGCCAGATGACCCGTTTCACCGGGAGGAATGATCAACCAGTCGCGGTTATACCCGTCGCGAGACCAGCTCGCTTCGCGTTTGGCGCGGAAGGGAAGGGGTTGATAGGGAATAAAGGGCTGCATGGGATGCTCCTCAGTTTGTTGTTGGGTAAAATAAATGCAAAAGGGGCGACTCTGCGAGTCGCTCAAGCAGATCAAATTTTCTTCTCATCCATAGATTTTTGCAAACGGTCGAGAATGCCCATCGTGGGCAAACATGCCTGGCAACTGGTAAACGGTTTGCGCCCCTTTTGAATGGCATCAATAAATTCGCGGTCCTGAACATCAATGCCCGGCGGCCCTTCGGTGGGAATTTCGTTGCCTTCGGTATCCGTCAATTTGCCTTTTTCGAGCAAATAGGTAGCTTCTTCCCCAACAAAGCGATAAAGTGATGTGATGGGGCCGTGGTTGTTAAAGGAATTGGCCGAAGTAACCAGGCAACCCGATTTTGATCGCAGGCCAATGGTAATATCCATGGGAATGTTTAACCTGGGATGATCGGGACCGGCTTGTGCCCAGGCATCCATGCTGGGTTCATCAAAAAGCCAATACATAAAATCAACCATGTGACAGGCCTGATGCCACAGCAATTCATCTGTCCAGGAACGCGGTTTGCCAAACATATTGGTATTGGATCGGCGCATAAAATACGTTTGTTGTACAATATGGTGCAAATGCAATTCGCCTGACCGAACACGGCGCACGAGTTCGCGCTGTGGAGCACTGTAGCGATTGGTGTGGCAGACCATGCACACCAGCCCAGTTTTTTCTTCCACAGCCACTATGCGTTGGGATTCCTCAAGCGAAAGGCCCATCGGAATTTCAACCAGAACGTGTTTGCCCCTTTCCATAGCCATAATGGCCTGTGCCATGTGAATCTGATTGGGCGTGGTGAGCACCACCGCTTCAATGCCATCTTGAGAAAGACACGCCTCAAGGCTGGTGGACACATGCGCAATGCCCCATTCTTTTGCAAAAGCAATACCCTCAGCTTCAACACCACAGGCCAGACTGGCAACTTCGACATCATTAAACTGCTTGAGGGTGCGAATGTGGTTAAATCCCATCGCCCCTTCACCGGCAAGACAGATTTTCATGGTATGCTCCTATCGCTAAGCCATCGTATCCAGAATATCGAATGTCACTTCGTGTACGAGCGGATCGCCTTTTTCCCAGCGCTGAAATTCTTCGATCATATAATCGGCCATGCGGATCACTTCATCGTTGAGAGAACCGGCAATATGAGAGGTGAGATAAACATTGGGCAACGTGTAAAACGGCGAATCGGGTTGTGGCGGTTCGGGCATGGTCACATCGAGCAAGGCCGTGAGCGTGGGCCGTTTTTGCAATTCGGCAATGAGATCGGGCTCCACAACAGTCGCCCCACGCCCGGTATTAATGAAGGTCGCATGATCTTGTAACAGTGAGAAATGGGCCTTGTGCAACATACCCCGCGTTTGTTCATTGTTGGCCAGATGGTTGGACACCACATCGCCTTTTTGAAAAGCCTCTTCCAGCGAAACTTTTTGCACCCCGAGACTTTTGGCGCGTTCGTCCGCCAAAAAGGGATCAAAAACAATAACGTTAAGATGGAAGGGTTTGAGCAGGGCAATAACCAGAGAGCCAATGGCTCCGGCACCAAGCAAGACAACGGTTGCACCAAAATTGCCTCGTCCCTTGAAAGGATTGTGCGTGCGGCCTTCATAAGTCTGGCAATCGCGAATGTTGCGGTAATACCCCTTGTTGGAAAGCAGAATTTGCGCCAAAGTGTATTCGGCCACCGGCACGGCATTGGCCCGCCAGGCACTGCACACTTTGATATGGTGCTCCAGAAAAGGGCGGGCAAAACCTTGTACAGAACCCGCCCCATAAAAAACCGCTTTGAGATTGGGCAATTGGGAAATCTGTTCGGCAGTAAGAGACGGCATGCCCCAGGTGGAAAAAATAACTTCGAGGTTTTGCAGATGGACAACATGATCGCTGAAATTATCTTTGCCAACGCGGTGCGGATAGAGATCGGTCAATTGGGCAACACGTTCGCGACGGCCATCGGCATAAACATAATCGAGGCGTTCTTGCCGATCGCCAAAAAATGCGGCTTTTTTCATGAGAGGTCCTTTGGATGAATGGACGATTCGCAGATGACTCGCTTCGCTCGTGAGCAGCGGGGCACCTTCGGTGCGTTCCCTGCGGAAACCTGCGCTTCGCGCACCCGCTGGTTCGCTGACTTGCAGATTCTATTTGCGCATCAGTCTGTTATCCCGTAGCATGAAATAACGGCAAAAAGAAAAATACAAAAGGGAAAAATGAAAGGACAGATATGGACAAACTCAGATTGGCGCTCATTGGCTGTGGCGGAATGGGCACGCGTCATTTGTATGGGTTGCGCGAATTGTCACAAACGCCATTTAACAATGTGGAACTGGTTGGTTTGTGTGATTTAAACCGCGACAATGCCGAACTGGCGGCAACAGAGGCGGAAAAACTGCTGGGATCGCGTCCACCCATTTTCACAGACATAGAAACAATGGTTAAGCAGGTGCCCAACTTGATGGCAGTCGATGTGGTCACCGATCCATCCGTTCATCACACCGTGGTATGTCAGGCGCTCAACCTGGGCTTGCATGTGCTGGTGGAAAAACCCATGGCCATTTCTGTAAAAGCCTGCCAGATGATGATCGATGCAGCCCGGCGCAACGGGTGCAAATTGTCGGTAGCAGAAAATTATCGGCGCGACCCCTCGGCGCGATTGGTGCGGCATCTGATCGATACAGGGGCCATTGGCAAACCCTATATGGCCACATTACATGCCATGCGCAGAGGCAATGAAATTTTCATAACACCCTGGCGGCATTTAAAAGATCGCGGTGGCCCCCTTATTGATTTGGGTGTACACTACACCGATTTGATCAGATATCAATTGGGCGATGTGGTCGAAGTGTACGGCGATGCACGACTGGTAGAACCCGTGCGCAAGAAGCCGCAGAAAATTAATGATCCCTACGAATTTTACCAGAGACGATTTCGCGCCCTGCCCGATGAGGTTCCAGCCACAGCCGAAGACACATCCATGGCGATGATGCGCATGAAAAACGGGGTCATGGTCAGTTTTATCATGGGGGTTGGCGGGCATGGCTCATGCCACAGCCAGTTGATTTTGGGCAACAAAGGCAGTTTGCAAAGTTATGGCAACCGCGGTGGGCAAGCCATCTGGCAACCGGCAGATCGCGAGGTAATGGACCAGACCGCCATTCTCAAAGAAGTAAAGAATTTTGCCCTGGATCCTTTAACAGCACACTTTTTCCCGGAATACACGAGTATGGGTGATCAAGCCGTTGACTGGAAACTGATCGCATTTGAGCAACACGAACTGGCCTGCGCCGTGCTCAATGGCGAACCCATTGAAGTGGATGGGGTAGAAGGGCTTAAAGATGTGGCGGCAGTTTATGCCATTTGTGAATCGGCCCGCGCAGGCAAAACCGTACAAATGGCTGATGTGGAAAGTGGGGCAGTCTATGCTTATCAGGCAGAGATTGATGCAGCACTGGGAATTGGGTAGGAAGGACACAGCAAATATTTCAACCCCTGCTGTTGTTCAGCCCCGTCAAAAGCCTGCTGCCAGTCTTCTATGGGCAGGCGGTGAGAAACAAAGGCCGTCAGGTCAATGGCATTCGATTTAACCAGATCAAGCGCCCGATGCCAGCTTGCCCAGTTTTGAGCAATAGAGCCGTGAACGCGCAATTGTTTGTAAATAATTTTGCCCCAGTCGGCCTGAATGGGCTGATCAATAAGGGCAACCTGTACAAACGTGCCTGTGGGGCGCACAGCTTCCAGACACTGATTGACAGAACCCGCCGAGCCTGCACAATCAATCACAATGTCAGCACCGCCATCGGACAGGTTTCGGGCAATATCAACAACGTTTTCACTCAAAACATTCACAATGCGCTCTGCACCCAATTCATGGGCTTTTTGCAGGCGGTCGGCATCTCGGTGCGTGCCGCAAACCACAACGCGCCCACCTGCTTTTTGAGCAAGCA
>CAXNEV010000072.1:0-10887 GCA_964200925.1 Candidatus Latescibacterota bacterium
TGAGAATGCTTTTCAAGATTTTAACTTCGGCCAAATCATTTTCTTCAAAAGCGCGGTTGATGTCTTTGCCATCGACATTTTCGCGGGTGTTGTTAACATAACCCGAAGGGTTGACACAGGGGATAACCGTAAAATAAAACTGTTTTAAAGTATCGGTCAAATCGCGTTCAAGAAAGCGCACAACCGCTTCCACACCGGCAGGTTCATCGCCATGCACACCGGCAGTGAGCAAAACATGGGGTTTTTGTGGGTCGCCAAACATCAAGCGATAGATGGGATAATCGTAAACCGTACCAATGACCGTTCGATCAAGGTTGGGCAGTGTGAGCGCGTGAAGTCGGGTTTCCAGTTCGGCATAGTTGCGTGTGGTCATATCACCTCTATATATTTGGCGCAATGTTGTAAATTCGACGGATCGGGATTTAACGGCTAAAACCGCTTCTAAGGTGCAAAATCGCGATTGGGATAAAGATTCTTGAGAAAATCTTCACAAGGGATACACATCACCCCATTTTTCAAAAGGCGTTCGGTGCCTCTATAAAGCAGGTAAGTTTTGCTTTGTGGATAATCTTCTTGAAAGGATTTGAGAGAGTTTAAATCTCGATTGTCAATGCGGCCCGTATTTTTGACTTCAATGGCGGCAAATACATCTGCACCGTAGAGAACAAAATCGACCTCTGTGCCAGAACGGGTTCGCCAGTAATACAGATCGCAGTCTGCATTTGAATAGGCAATCCAGGCCCGAAGATGTTGCGCAACCAGGCCCTCTAAAGCATGGCCTTCGATTTCTTCGGGGCGATCCAGTGGGCCATTTGGGCGAAGCGTTCGGTAAACACCTGTGTCAAAAAGATAAAACTTGGGATGCGAAACCAGAGCCCGTTGGGCGCGTTTGGTAAAAACGTTTAAGCGATAAGACAGCAACAGGTCTTCTATAATTTGAGTATATCCTTCAACGGTTTTTCGTTCAATACCACACTCTCTGGCAACATTGCTGATGTTGAGTTGCGACGCATGGGAGAAACTTGCAGCTTCTAAAAAGCGTGCAAAACTTCCGATATTTCGCACCAGACCTTCCATTTGTACTTCTTCCCGCAAATAAAGCGCTGCGTATGTTTCCAGCACCAGAGCCGGATCAGACGTGTCTAATGCAACAGGTAGCAGACCAAATTTCAGGGCGTTATTGAGATTAAAGTGCTCTCCCAGTTCGGCAGCCATAAATGGATGGAGCGTGCATAAGAGGGCACGCCCAGCCAATAAATTTACGCCCGTTCTTTTCAGTTTGCGAGCACTTGAGCCTGTAAGCACAAATTGCCATCCTGCCTTTTCTTCGATGAGACTATGAATGAGATCGAGCAGTTCGGGCAGTTTTTGAATTTCGTCAATGACCACCGTTTTGACGTCGCGTTCTGCCAACAGGCGTTCGCGCAAGCGCTCAGGATGCGCCGAATAAACTCTGAATGTTTCGGGATGAAGCAGATCTATGAACATGCCATTGGGAAACAGCGCATTTATCAGAGTAGATTTGCCTGTTCCTCGAGGGCCAAACAGAAAAAAGCTGCGTTCTGATGCTTTGAAAAATCGACTGACTATTTCCACTTTGAGCCTCAATTTGGAGTTGACGTTTCCAAATTTAATTAAAATCTATGGATTATGTCAAGGTCACAGAGAAAAAAATCCCCGTGTTTACACAAACACGGGGATTTATGTGACATGAGATCAATCCCTGTAAGTGATCAATGCCCGGTAAAAGCCTCTGTGCCATTTTCCCATTTGCCGCCAACAGGGCGCAGTTGTCCACCGCCCTTAACAGGCAAATTGCGCCCGTCTTTTTCCTGTCGAATGTAATGGGCAAACCAGTCTTCGAGGGTATTTTGCATGTGGGCAATTCGGTTTTTTTGCGCCGCATCGTCGATGCGGTTGATGCGCTCATCGGGATCCTTTTGCAAATCGTACAATTCGTTTGGCCCATTGGGATACCGATGAATGTATTTCCAATCGTTTGTGCGCACCATGCGCGTGGGACCATATTCGTCATAAATGACAACACTGTCGCGTCCCACATCCGATTGGCCAAGTAAAAGTTTGATAAAAGAATGGCCCGGTCGGACAGGATTTTCAGGCAAATCCAGATTGAGATAGTCGAGCAAGGTGGGCATAAAATCGTATGCACTGCACATGGCATGTTCCACACTGCCTTCGGGAATGCAACCCGGATGACTGGCAATAAAGGGAATGCGCACCGAGTTTTCATACATATTTAATGGATATGTGCCATTGCCCTTGCCCCAGAATCCGTGGTGACCACAAGAGAACCCGTTATCGCTGGTAAAAATGACGAGTGTGTTGTTGCGAATATTTTTTTCTTCGAGCCGATCGAGAAGGCGGCCCACATCGATATCCATAGCGGTAACCGCGGCAAAATAGCCTTTGAGCATATCCCGGTTGCCGAGGCAATTTTTCGTGAGGCCACCCGCCCAGGGATGCATGGGTTCTTGTGGGCAAGATTCAAATGGACATGTGTCATAAGAATCGACAATATCTTGTGGGTGACCCGTCCATGGGCTGTGTGGTGCGGTATAGTGTACACTGAGATAAAACGGATTTTTGTCCTGGGCGTGTGTGTCAATAAAGCCAAGCGCATCGTCGGTGATAACATGAGTAACATAACCCGGAGCGTTGAACAATTTGCCGTTTTGTATCATAGGGGCGTTGTGATAAGGGCCGCCCCCTTTTTCATGTACAAACCAGTGCGAAAATCCATGTTGCGGCAAAACACTGTTGCCCAAGTGCCATTTGCCGCTGATGCCACACGTCCAGCCGTTTTGCGCCAGCACATCGGTATAAGCAATCTGCCCTTCAAGGTACGTGGCCACATGGTCACCAGAGTTGCCTTCGCGAATCCAGTCGTGTACCCCATGAAAAGAGGGAATTTGCCCGGTAAAAAAAGAAGCGCGACTGGGTGAACACACCGGAGAGGCGCAAAAGAAGCGGTCAAATCGCATGCCCGTTTGGGCCAGGCGATCAATATTGGGTGTGCGTATTTCAGAATTGCCATAACACCCGGCAGCCCAGGGTCCCTGATCGTCGGTGAGAATGAAAATGACATTTGTCATGGGAGCCTCCTTTTATCAGTGCGAAGTTCACGCTCTTCCTAACCCCACACCACCCCGTTTTCCTTTCCAAACAGCGGTCAAAAAACCCTCCATTTACTCACCTCGAAAACCCCGTAATTACTCCGCATGCTGCACTTTATTATAAAACCAACAAAACCCCTACCACACACAACGCCACACCAAGCAACAGCCGAAAGGTAAACGGTTCTTTGAGAAACACCACTCCCATGCACAGAGACAAAACAGGGGTGATAGCCGAAATGGTGGCTGTTTTGGCCGGGCCAATGTGGACAACGCTTTCAATATAAAAATACGACCCAATGCCCATGCCGAGCAACCCGCTCAAAGCAATAATAAAAAACCGCCGCCAGCCCACGTCGCGCAAGTGGCCACGACCCCGATTGAGCCGCCAAACGCCGAGCAGTGCCAGTGTGACCAAAGGCATGCGAATGCTGTTGGTTTGCACAGTTGTCAAATGTTCAATGGCGGGTTTGAGCATGGTGGTGCTCAAACCCCACAAAAGAGAGGCGCTGAGTGAAAAGATAACACCGCGCTTCACTCGCATGGGCGATTGATCGGATATCTCTTTGTTTTGATGTGTTTGATACGAAAGCACAATCACACCCGCCGCCGCCAGAATACATCCAAACACAAAAGTTTGTGTCGTGGGCAAATGGAGCAGCAGTTGTTCCCAGAATAAAGTGGTGAGAGGAAACGTGCCCACCAGAGCCATCGTGCGCGACACACCAATTTCTTTCATCGCATGTAAATACAACAGGTCACCAATGACAATGCCCGTAATAACCGACCCGATCAGCAAAGCCCATTCGTGCAAAGGCACGTTGGCCAATGTCGAAAGAGGCGGCCCCCAGAAGGCCATCAATATCCAAAAAAACGGGCCAGCCACGCCACATCGAATGGCCGTAATCAATGCGGCTGGCGTTTGTTGCGACATCGTGCGCAAAATAATGCTGGTAATGGCCCAGATCAGCGCACTGGCCAGTGCAACGGCTTCACCGTAACCAACCACCCGTCAACCCTTCTACACCGGCACAACGTGTTATCATTCTATTGCACACCCTGCACCGGAATGAATGCGCAACCATAAGGATATTCTTTTTTTATATAGGGAGATATCAGGTTTTTTCCCATGAAAAACCAGGGCCATTGGGAATATTGACAAACCCGTCTTTGAGTTTAAGCGGCGAGTTGTCGCCAATCAAGCCCGTTTCAAGGTACATCGCGTTGGGCAAACACGCCATAATGTTGAGTTGCACGGGGCCACCGCCGTGAGATGCATAAGGAATGCGGAAGGCATGGGCCATTTGTCCCACCTGCAACAGGGCCGTGGGCCCGCCTGCCCGGCGCAGGTCGGGTTGCACAATATCAACGGCTTTGCGTTTGAAAAACCGGGCAAAATCATGCACGGTATAGAGATTTTCACCGGTGGCAATGGGGATATCAAGCGCATCGGCAAGTTCGGCATACCCATCGATGTCGTCGGCAGGTATGGGTTCTTCCCACCACACACAGCCCAGATCTTCAAAAGCACGGCCTCGGGAGGTGGCTTCGGCAGCGGTAAGCGATTGATTGGCATCTACCATAATGCCGATGTGTTCGCCTACAGCGGTTCGCACCGTTTTGATGCGCTGAATGTCTTCTGTAAGAGTGGGATAACCCACTTTGATTTTGACAGCGCAAAAACCCTGTGAAACTGCTTTGGCACAAATATCCTGCACATCGCGATCAGAATAATTGAGCCAACCAACCATGGCATAGGCGCGTATGGTCTGGTGCATCCCACCCCACAGTTGCCAGCATGGCACTCCACATTTTTTGCCCAGACAATCCCAAAGTGCCGTATCCACTGCGGCAATGCCAAACATCACCAGACCAAAAGATCCGTGGTATTCGGTTTCGCGCAACATTTCCTCGTGCAAGCCGCGCACATAGGCCGGATCATGCCCCATGACAATAGGCTTGAGCTCGTGTTCGATCACAGCAGCCAGAGCATCGGGTGCACCGGCAATGCGGCCAAATCCCGATTCTCCCACACCCGTTATGCCATCATCTGTATGTATGATCACGCGCACAGAACCAGAACCGGGCAGGGCTTGCAAGGCATCGCGTTTGGGTTTGGGATCGGGTTTGCGGCGGGTGATCTCAATTTTCAAATCCGTGATTTTCATGTTTGCTCCTCAATTAAAAAGCCGATTGGCCTGAACAACATAAATCGGAATGCCCAAAAAGAAAAAAGAAAAATGGGCAGCAACAAAATATGTTGCCATAAACAAAGGCAATGGTGCAAATTGGATGACAGTCTATATACCCATCACATAACACCATCTATATGGAGATCCAACATGGCGGGCTGGAACAGCAAAGGGGAACGGGAATGCCGGGAAAGATTGGAAAAACAAAAAACGAAATTTTATAAAAGTGCGCTTTCAATCATACATCCGTGTTTGCGCATTCAGGATCAGCAGTTGGACATCGCACACGACAATATTCACAAACACGATTGGGCCAAAAAACTCTATGAAGGCATCGTGGATATGGCCAACCATTATGCCGACCGCACCCCGGCATGGATTGAAACCATGGTGCCATCCTTAACACCATTGCACATCTACGGCACATTTTGCCCGGTCTGTGAAGGCGACAATACCTGGAATATGAAGTGGGATTACAAAGACCCGGAAAAACTGGTGTGCTGCCACTGCGGGGTGGTCATGACCGATGCACAGTTTCCCGAAGAGGGTCGGCTGGAATTTCCGCGTTCCGAACAGGTATGGACCTATTACCTGCGACCGCAAGAAAAAAACGATCCGCAATTTTTAACCGGGAAAAATGCGTTTTTCTGGGCGGGGCGTCCGGTGCATACCTCCTTTACCGGGGCCATTCGACAAAAGAAAACACATCACATGCCAGGGGTAGCACGCTCGTTGGCCATTTTGTATCGCATGACAGGAGAAGATCGATATGCGCGCACAGCGGCGACGATTTTGAAGCGATTTGCATCGGTATATCCACATTACATGTTCCACGATTATTGGAACACGTTTATGGATTGTGACCCGCTTTATGCCTGCGAATTGATGGCATGTGATGAGGGCATTTCAAAATACGAAATGAATGTGTGTTCCGAACAGTCGGCCAAATCGGGCATGAAAAGCGGGCGACACATCCAAACATTTTGGGGCTGTGGGCGCATGTCGTCTGGCGGGGTGCAAGCTGAAGGAGCGATGATTATTTTGTTGACTGAGGCGTTGGATTTGTTGTGGGATGCAAAAGACAAAAACGGCAACCCATTTTTAACGGCCAAAGAACGCGAAACCATTGTGCGCGATCTGGTGGTGGAAGGATTGTTTACGTTTACACACTGGGAAGGCATCAACAACAAAGTCGCCGGGTGCCGCGTTGGAGAAGTGGCATTGGGCCGCTTTTTGGGACGGCCCGAATATGTGCACCGCGGCGTGGCGGGTTTTGAACCCTATTTGAAGGGCTTTTTCAATTTTGATGGCAGCACCAATGAAGGATCGGGCTATTACCTGTATGCCGTGTACAATGTGTGGGGATTGCCCGAAGCCGCACAGGGGTATTCCGATCCAAAAGAGTATAAAAAGAAAGATCGATTTAATAAATTGAGTTTATACGACAAACAGGGAACTTACAACACCGTGTTGCGAGGGCGAATACTCATGACGCTGCCCGACGGGCGCGTACCCCACACGGCCGATGCGCTTGAAGGTCATGAAAAGTGGCCAGGCCCACCGTGGATTCACAACCTGGGCCGGGTGCGTTTGGGGCAAGAATTTGCACCGTTTGTGCAAATGGATTCAGGCGACGAGTTTGCGCTGTTTAACCGACCCGCCAAATTAAAATCCGCAGATGTGCCACCCGTGCGCGACCGATTTTTCCCAGGATGGCTGCTGGCCATTTTTAATGCGGGTTACCGCGAAATGTTTCAAAAGGATCTAACGGGAACATCCACATTTTTGATGAATTTTTACAAACCCAATGGCCACGACCATCCCGATGCGTTAAACATCGCCATGTTTGCCGAAGGGGTCGAGGTGCTGTCCGATCTGGGATATATTGGCGATCATCCGCTCAATGCAAGCATTCGCAGCACACTCAAACACAACCTGGTGGTGGTGGACGAAAAAGAACAATTACCACGCGGCAAACGGCCCCCGGGCAATGTGCGACTCATTGCAACATCGCCAAATGTAAAAGTCATAGCAGCAGATTGTCAGGCCTATGAGGGCATAGAGGTATATCAACGGCTGTGTGTGATGGTGCATCGCGGAAATGGGCCTGCTTATGTGGTCGATTGTTTTGGCGTACAGGGCGGCAACATACACGACTATGCCATTCACGGCGAAGGGGTGTTGAGTTTGCCCCCAACACAGGGAAATGGTGTGGTCATTCCGCTGAATCGCCGCAAAGGCATCATGGGGGGCGACATTGAAAAACTGCGCACGGGCAAAACTGAAGGCCCATGGTCTGCCGCCTGGACAGATGAAGGCATGACCATGCGGGTGCAATTTGTGTCGCCCACCGAACAGGTCATTGTGGGCAACGGCCCCGGTCAACGCAACCATGCGGAAATTGGGGCGCGGCACGACTATTTGTTTGCGCGCAAAAAAGAACAGGGCTCAGGAAATCATTTTGTAACCGTCATTGACCACTATCGCAAAACACCCGATATCACGGGTGTGGAGACAATGGCATTGCCCGAAGGAACCAATGGGTCATTTGTTTTAAAAGTGTCGCGAAAAGGCGGCACCGATGTGGTCATGGCCGGAGGAGATGTTGCAGCAGGAGCGTGGACATTAACCGGAAAAACGGCTGTGTATTCGCGTGAAAACGACAGTCGGCAGTCGCTGTTTTTGGCCGATGGCGCACAATTTTCTTCACCCGATTTATCAGTAAACCTGTCCCACAGTTCCATTGCGGGAACGATTGCAAAAAGCGACCGCGATGGATTTGTGTCGGATGTAAAAATTGCAGATGGTGTTGCACTTGCTGGATGTTTTGTCGAAGTGGATGATCCCGATCAAAAGTGTCGAACCGCCTATGCCATTCGATCCGCAAAAGGAAAAAAAGTGCTGGTCGATGAATTTCCGTTTAACACAGGCACGGCATTTTGCATTCCGTCGGTATTCTGGATGGAAGAACGTGTAAAAGACACATACACCGTGCGGTCAACCGTTCATGCGGAAGTGCGCATAAAAACCGCAAAAGGTGTGGCCTATTGGATGCAACAGGGCAAATTTCTCGACAACGCTCAAATAAAACGCGATGGCGACTATCTGATTATAACCGTTGATCCGGGTGTGT
The DNA here is from genome assembly GCA_964200925.1 of Candidatus Latescibacterota bacterium. GTDB lineage: Bacteria > Latescibacterota > UBA2968 > UBA2968 > UBA2968 > CAXNEV01. Next base: position 8,460 of record CAXNEV010000072.1, read on the forward strand.
TGAAATCCGATGAAATGGCATTGCGGATTGAATGATCGTAAAAAGGGGAAGAAACTCGCTGTTCCAAGCACACACTCAATTAGCACGCAATACATCAGCGATTTTCCGCGCGATTCCGTTTGGCAACATATCTCGAAACGCTACTGGCGATGGCAGGCTATCTAATCGGGTGCATTCAGTAAGGATATTCGCGGAAAATCAGCCTCCCGGCGCTTGAGGGACGATTTTTTGCCTACTTTTTTATCGTCAAAAAAGTAGGTCACCGAAGGTATAAAATGGAGGTACGACCATGGAAAAAATGTCGTTAACTGACCTATCAGCACCAAAATCCCTTTATCCCAATACGATCATCGCAGAAAATGGACAACCGCATGCGGTAATTGTGCGGCCTGTTGATGATGCGTATGTGGCATTGGCCGAACAGCTTCAAACGGAAATTCAGAAGCGTTCGGGTGCAAAATTGGCCATTGTAACCGACCGGGATGTGGCAGAAGTTCCCGAACAAAATGTGATCTTGCTGGGCAATGTGAATACCAATCGTTTGGTATTCCGGTTATACGGATTCAACTACACCCCGGCAGATGATTTGTATCCGGGGCAAGGCGGGTATCTGGTGCAAACTATTCACGACCCCTGGGGCAATGGGCACAATGCCGTGGGATTGTTCGGAAGCAATCAGGATGGCGTCAAAACATCGGTCAATCGGTTCATAAGTCAGTTAACCAATGGACCAACCATTTCGATCGGGCGCACCTTTGACGTGAAATTCGGGCACGATGCCCTAAAGATTCCCAAGTTGCTGGATGAACCCAATATCGAAGAAGAAATGGCCAGTGCCGAAGAAGCATTAAAACGAGGTGAACACACGGGCCTGTGGGGGCGCATTGGAGACCGGGGCTTGTTGTATGGCCTCACAGGCAAAGAAGCCTATGCCGAATTGTACAAACGCCTGGTCTATCGCATGTACGACCATGTGTTGTCAAAACCCGATAACTACGGTGGGGTGTGGGGATTTGATGCCGATTTTGCCCTCTATCGCGTCATGCCAGGCTGGGATATGGTAGAAGAAAGTTCGGTCATCACAGATGAAGATCGGCTGAAAATCACGCGCATTCTGTTTGAATTTATATCGGCCTGTGTGTCCCATGTGGGCAATATGGATGTGCCGCATGTGCGGCATAACCACACGACATTTGCGGCATTGGGCTTGTTTTATTCGGGAAGATATTTTCAGAAATACTATGGCGCATCAGAGGCCGAAGACTGGCTCTCATTGTCGAAAAAATGTTTTGAGTTTCAGGCCAAAGCGTTTAAACCACACGAAGATTGCAGCGGGTACCAATGGCTCACACATTATCATCTGACCAAATACACATTGTCCAGCGGAGACATGACCTATTTTGACATGGGCAATGCATCAAAAGCCGCAGATTATTCGATCCTGACAACCGACAATTTGAGTTATGCGCTGCCCTATGGCGACAACGCTTCACCGTTTGGCTGGTGGAGCGAATTGCCCTTTTTGCGCGCGGTGGTGTGTGTCACAGGAGATGGCCGATACCAGTGGATGTTAAACAAAAAAACAGCCGTGGAACCGCGTTATGCGGCTTATGAATACCACCGCACCGTTGTCGCAGAAAGACCCGACGATCTGGACGGTGTGCAGACTTTTCCAGTGGATGCCCTGTATTATGCATCAAATAAAGGCGAAGCCCATCTGCCAATTAAAAAAACATTCGACAAAGTGGTTTTTCGCGATGGATTTGACCCTGAAGGACAGTATTTGTTTTTAGACGGTTTGTCCAATGGCGGACACAAACACTACGACGGCAATTCGATTTCTCGCATCACAGAAAACGGGCGAATTTGGCTGGCCGACTGTGATTATATCAAATCGCTGCCCAAGTTTCACAATGGGATATTGATTTTTAAAGATGGACAATCCGCGGAAATTCCACCGTTTGCAGAACTGGAACGGGCGGCAGATTTTGCACATTCGGGATTTTCAGAGACAACGTTGCGATCTTATAGTGGCATCGATTGGCATCGCAACATTCTGTGGAATCGGGGTCGTTATTTCCTGGTCGTAGATGAAATGACGGCACAGGAAGAAAGTGATTACACATTTCGAGCCATCTGGCAAACGCTGGGCAAAGTAACCGTGCGCGAAGGTGGTCTATCGGTCATTCAAGATGGCGAACAGTTTTTCATCAAAGGATTGTTAGGGCCGCGTTTGAAATTGACACGGGATGCCGAAACCGGGAAAAACTGGGCGGCCTATCAACACGCAGATCCCGTGGTGCACATTTTGCAGCAAATTGCCGATGTGCATTTGCAGGCGGGCGAAACATACACATATTTCAATTTGCTCTTTTGCAGCGATGACAAACAACCGCAAAATTTAAAAATGACACAGGTGGCCAATGGT
>CAXNEV010000073.1:0-10876 GCA_964200925.1 Candidatus Latescibacterota bacterium
TGACAATCTGGTGATGACCGCCCTGAACACCGTGGCACAAACCAACCATGTTCACACCGCCATACGACAATCCCGCCCAGGTGTTCATCGCCATCGGGTTGGAATAGTTGAGGAACAGCGCATCAGACGCGGCAACCTCGCGGATGTCTTTGCAGAAAGAAAGAATCTGCGGAATGTTGCGCTGGCCATACATGATGCCACCTGCACACAGCGTGTCGCCCACACATTGATCAACGCCGTATTTGAGCGGAAGGTCAATATCAAGCGCAAAAGCTTCAAGGCCACCAATACGCGTTAAATTGAGCACATAATCGGCCCCTTCAAGGGCTTTGCGGCGGTTGAGCGCCATGATAATTGTGGCGGGCACATTGTTGGCGGCAATGTCGCGTTTGGCCAACTGTGTGATCATATCGAGATTTTGTTTGTTGATATCGTGAAAAGCAAACTCCGTGTCTTGCAATTCGGGTACCGAAAGAATGTCCTTCATGAGTCGGCGCGTAAAACCAATACTACCTGCGCCAATAACAGCTACTTTAACGGCCATGTTTCCTCTCCTCGTTATCCTATTATATCTTCTGTTAAATCGGGCAGGGCATCAAAATCGCCGATTTCCACCAGATACATGTTGGAATACGACGTGAGATCTGAAGAATACAACACCGCTTTGCCATCGGGCGTGAACCGGGGGTGACAGTGGGCGTGTTGATCGTTGAAGGTACTGCGGTGATAAGACAGAATTTTGGGTCCCACGTATTTTTCGCCATTCCACTGAAACAACTGGATAAAAGGTTTGGCCTGAGCAGCACCCCAACGGGTGCCATCGCCAACCATCATGTTCTCGTCAAGAGAATGGAAGTGCGTGGAGTGAAATGGAAAATTGACCTCGCGGTAATTGGTGTTATCGTATTTGAGCAACCCAAAAACGTGGTTGCCCTTGCCATCGCGCGGGCGACCGTGATACCCAATGTGTTCGCCATCGGCAAACCAGTATTCGTGCCCCACAGCAATGTTTTGACCGGTTTGATCGCGAATTTTCCACGTTTCACCGGTCTGAATGTTGAGGCCCCACATGCGCTGATCCACACGCGCCCATGGGCCTTCGTGGCAATAGGTGAGAATGTGAGCTTTTGTGGGTGAGGTATTGATGTGGCCGAGGTATCGCTTTTCTTCGAGAATGGTTTCAACTTTTCCCGTGGCCACGTCAATGCGCGAAATTTGCGACAGCGGTTTTTTCTCAAAAAACTCGACAAAGCGCGAATAGGCAAAGGAAATCTTTTTGCCTTCTTCGGGAATGTCTTCCTGTACATGAGTGCACAGATACTTGCCATCGGCGGTTGGGTTGGCCCGACCGCGCGGAGCATTGTCGCCTTCCCATTCACAAACAGTGCGTTCTGATAGGGTGTCGAGTTTGAGTTCAATGCATTTTCGCCCTTGCCAGAAGTATATGGCGTTGTTGGCGGCACTCACACACCCACCGGGTCGCCCTCGGCCCTTGAGGTCGGTCATCTGCGTGATTTTGCCGTCGGCAAGATCGTAGCGAAACATATTGCCCGTGTTTTCGCGCTGAGAGGTAAAAACAAACGACTGGTTGTTGTTGAACCAGCAGGGGTCGGTAAAATAAAAGTGGTTGGAATGACCCAGATAATCGGTCAAGCGCTGGATCTTGCGTTTGCTGTATGTGTCTTCATATTCAAATTTCGGATCGTCGTACACGCGTCCTTTGCCCATATACTTCCTCCGTGACTAAAAACAACGATATGAATGATTTTGTCTGTCGATGAAGGTAAAACGGGAACACTCAAAAGTAAAAAAGAAAACACACTGGCATTTTTTCATAAATGAATATTAAGCCCAGCCGAAACATTGAGATCTGTACCGGTAACACGAGCAGCAGCATCGCTGGCCAGATACAGACATGCCTCGGCCATGTCTTCTTCTGTATTAAACTCACCCATTGGAAGATTTTGCGCCTGTTCTGTTTCCCAACCAGGTTGCTGACCTTCACCTGCTTGCACTTCAAATTCTTTTTCGGTCAGAACCCAGCCAATCGTGACCCAGTTGACCCGAATTTTGTCCTTGCGCAAAAAACCCGCCATTTGCCGGGTCATGGTATAAAGCGCCCCTTTGCTACATCCATAGGCAAAAAGATTATCGCCCAAACCCCAAGGCAACGTCGAACCCATGTTGATAATAGACCCCCCACCGCGCTGTTTCATCAAAGGCACGGCAGCCTGACTGCACAGGAAAGCACTGCGGGTGTTGACATGGAACATGTTGTCCCAGAATTCCACCGATGTGGTTTCAAATTTGGCACGCGGAAAAATGCCCGCATTGTTCACAAGAATGTCGAGCCCTCCAAATACGTCTTTGGTTTGCTCAAAAATGCGCCTACAATCTTCGGGAATGGCAACATCGGCCTGAACAAAAACCGCTTCACCACCCGCTTTCCCGATATCGGCAATGAGGCTTTCGCCGCGATCTGCACGGCGTCCAGTGATAACCACTTGTGCGCCTTCTGTGGCAAAAGTCTTGGCAATGGCCGCACCAATACCGCTGGTGGAACCCGTAACAACAGCAATCTTGTTGCTCAGTTTTTGAGACATATAAATTTCCTTTGGGGTGTGAATAAGAATTGGGTCAAGGGGAAGAATGTATTATTTTGGTGGCAAATCTCAAAATGGAATGCACAAGGAAAGGATGACCAATGCCTATTGAAGTGATTCAACCCGAAATGGCCGATCTGGTATCCCCATCGGCACAAATTGAGAAAATTGCCGATGGGTTCCAGTTTACCGAAGGTCCGGTGTGGCACTCAGAAAAAGGGTGTTTGTTTTTTTCCGATATTCCAGCCGACACCATTTATCAATGGACACCCGATGGGGGAGCTGTTGCCTATCGCAAACCGAGCAGACAATCCAATGGCTTGATTTTAGATGCACAGGGAAAAATTATTGCCTGTGAACACCAAGGGCGGCGCGTGAGTCTTGGCGCAGGGCAGGAAACACAAACGCTGGTGGAAACATATCAAGGCAAACGATTGAACTCGCCAAACGACATTATTTTGTGCAAGGATGGCAGTCTCATTTTCACCGATCCGCCTTATGGGTTAAAAAGAGGGCCAAACGGCCCAGAAGGACAGGAAATACCGTTTCACGGGGTGTATCGTTTGCCTGCTGGAGCCAGAGAACCCATTTTGCTCGTGGATGATTTTGATCGGCCCAATGGATTGGCGATAACAGCCGATCAAAAAACAGTGTATGTGGATGATACGGCGCGAAAACACATTCGGGCATTTGATGTGCAGGCCGATGGCACCCTGACAAACGGACGTGTGTTTGCCGAGTTGTTTGCCGATGCGCCCGGCGCACCCGATGGCATGAAACTCGACCACCACGGCAATGTGTATTGCACAGGATCAGGCGCGGTGTGGGTGTTTAACCCGAAAGGGGATTTGCTTGGGAAGATTGTGTTGCCCCTTCCAGCGGCAAATTTGAACTGGGGTGATGCGGATCGCAAAACGCTGTATTTTACAGCGCGCACAGACGTGTATCGGGTGCACTGTCTGGTGGGCGGATGAAAAGCATTGGAATTACAGGATTCGTAAGGGAAATACTTTTATTCTGACTGCGAGGAATGTACAGCAGGTGCTCCGCTGATCACGAGCGAAGCGAGTCATTCTGTATTCTGAACCGCGAATTCTTCTTTTTATGGAGACAGTTATGGCAACAGAATCTTCAAAATTGGAAAAACCTGTGGTGCGTATTGCCGGGGTAAATGACGAGCCAAGTCCCACATGGGATCTCAACGAGGGGCTGGATGTACTGGACGAACTGGGCATCAAATTTATTGAATTGCGCGCCGCACACGGCAAGATGGTGGATCAAATGGATGACGACACATTTTACCGCGTGGCAGATCGTGTGCTCGAACGCGGGTTTTCGGTGACGACATATCTGGGGCAGGTGGGGCGCGATGTGCCCACTGATGACATTTGCAAACGCGACCTGGAATGGATGGAGCGAGGGGTGAAACGTGCAGATTATCTGGGTACCACACAACTGCGCACAATGGGGTATCGCAAAGGAGAAGAAGGTGTAGATTGGTTGGAACGGGCGATTGAAATGTACAAAAACATGACAGCCATTGCTGCATCGGGCAATAAAACGCTAATTTTTGAAAATTCCCCGAACAAAACAGCAGCCGTATGTATGTCCTCAGACTGTTTAACGGCACTCAAAGAAGTGAACTCGCCACATTTTCGATCCAATTTTGATCCCGGTAATTTTGGGGCACATGGCGAGGTGGGCATTCATCTATTTGAACTTTTTAAAGACTATATCGGCAATGTCCACGTCAAAGATATTCGCATGCCCGGTGATCCGGGAACGTATTGTTTGCCGGGTGATGGGCAGTGTGGTTATCCCGAGATTTTCAAACGACTGGCGCAGATGGGGTATGCCAAATGCGTAACCATTGAACCGCATTTAAAACACAAAGAAAATTTTCACGTTTCGGGGCGGGAAGAATATACAAAAGCAGCCAAGCGCATTTTGAATCTTCTGGAAAACGCGGGATTTCAGGTTCAGAAGACATAGAGTCCATACGTTTTTTCAATACCTCAACTGCGTCACCGATTTTGAAATCAGCGCAATGGCAACCGAAGACATCCCAATAAGACCCATCCCACAGGCAAAACCCGCAAAAATGACCGGGGCATATTGCCGCCAGGCTTTTGGGCCAAAGCGCTTTTCCAGATAATAACGGCCCACAAGCGCCCCAATCAGTTCGGGAATAAGCATGTGAGGCAAACCCTGCAAACCCCGGATAAACCCGTAAATCAATGAAACAGGCATTCGCAAATACGACAGCAAAAAGAAAGATCCCGCAGTAAAAACAAAACCTCCTGCTATCCATTCTCCCTTAATCGCCTGTTCAAACAAAGACTCGCCCACACCCGGCATCGTTGCCGAATACCACAAACTCTGGCGCAGCGCGATCAAATGCCAGTAATTTTGGGCGTATTGAAAAACAGGAGACGGAATGGGTGCCATCAACCAGATCAAAGACCAGAAAATGAACCCGCACACCAAACTCAGCGGCAACACCAGCATTTCGGCCTTTAAAATACTGGTAAATTTGGTGCCCGTTAACTCCACCTCGCGGAAAAGTTGCGCACGCCGGCCATGATCGGCATACGGAATGGGCACAAACCAGATATCCACTCCTTTATATCCGCTTAAAATAAAAGCGCCTTCCCGAATCATCGGAAAACCCACAGTCTGTCCCGTCAACCCTGCCATTCGCGCATTGATATACGACAAAAGCGGCGTCAGCAACAGGGCAAACCCAACGAGAAAAACCAGCGGAAAATGGTCGTCTTCCAGCAAATAAAGACACAGCAATACCGTGGACAAACCCGTTAACAAATACACCCCAACAGCGCTCCAGAGCGGAAAATCGCCGCGACCTTCAGGCGTGCTGCTCCACGAACCCCGTTCACCCTGACGATTGCTTATCGATCGCACCGCATGATAAACCCCAATCACCCCCACCATTGCGCCCGACCCAATATACACACTCAACCACACATCAATATCATTTGAAAAATGCGTCAAAATGGTATCCATACCCGGTCGCCAATGCGTCAAATATCCCGCATGATAAAGCACCGGGCTGCCCAGCGCATGAACCATGGCCGCGGCAAAACTGCCCACCACCACCCAGAAAGGCAACACCATGCCAATAATCACCAGCCCCAGGTCTGTGCCAATCCCCAAAGGGGCCGCAGGCAAAAAAGACTCGGTTGTTCTGGTTAAATCAATCCACGGAATGGGCAACAACGCAATGGGATCACTGGCAATCAAACCCGTCAGCGCCGGCAATCCCACATACACCGCACCAAATAACAATCCAATGCCCATTCCTATGGAAAACACGCGCCAGCGCCAGCTCTCTTTTTCCTCTCCGCCTTCGGCCAGTGCCGTTGCACCCTGCGCGGCAACAGGTGCCAGCGGAAAGGGCAGGCGCTCCACATCCGAAGTCAACCGAAACAGAATGTATCCCAAACTGAACCACTCGGCGCGAGACAGAATTTGCGACGCAACCAGCACCGAAACCGCAGGCAGCCATGCGTGGTGAAAAAATGTGCGCGCCACCAGCGCTTCACTGCCCTTTGTTGGTGTTACCCAGTCGGGAATGTGCTGTGTGATGCCAAACCCTTCCACGGCCTGAGATTGCACCAGATACTGGTTCCAGATCAACTGTCCAAATGGGCCTCCGGCAATCATCATACCGCCCACACCTCCGCTGATCACACCCGTCAGCCCACCCGCCACATAATAAATCACGTAAATTTCCTGCCGGGTCAGCGGTGAAAACGACCGCCTGGCCAGCTCGGAAAACAAAATAATGGTCACCCATTCCGCCGCAGGCCCCATGCTCACACCCGCGATTAAACCCATATAAATCGCACCGGGCATCATGATGAAACCCACAAAAAAGGCACCAATCACCGTGCGCAGCGTAAACCCCTCTTGAAAAGAGTCGGGTCGCTCCATCAAAGACCGGTATTGTTCAAGTTCTGTATCTGTCGTATGCTTTTCAGACAAGAGTCATAACCTCTAAAAATAAAAACGATATTTGCGTTTAAAGATCATTGGAAAAATGAAACGATTCTGTCTATATTTAATAACCGAAAGGAGTTGATCATGAATCTGGATAAAACATCGCTTTCAATTGGAACCCTAATCGACGATTCCGACACCAAAAACTTCTGGCTTTCTCGAACGCCAGAAGAACGTCTTCAACACATTCAAACCCTTCGGCAAATGAACTATGGCCCTCTCGCTACCGCCAGACTTCAAAGAGTTCTTGAGGTTGCTCAACGAGAACGAAGTTGACTATTTGCTCATCGGAGGTTATGCCGTTGGGTATTACGGTTATCCACGAGCAACCCAAGATCTTGATGTGTGGATTTCAAAAACGCCTGAAAACGCCGAAAAAACCGTTATCGCTTTGCAGGCATTTGGTTTCCAAACACCTGAAATTCAAGCCGAATTATTCTTGAAGGAACACAACATCATTCGTATGGGCATTCCGCCGATGCGAATAGAAATTTTAACTGAGATTTCAGGTGTCGATTTTGAGGCTTGTTATCAAGAACGCATCACTGATAAAATCGATGGTCAAACAGTCACTCTCATTAGTCTTGACCGCTTAAAAGAAAACAAAAAAGCCAGCGGCAGATATAAGGATCTTGACGACCTGGAACACCTACCTTGACGAAATCAAAAAGATCCAAAAGCCAGATCTAATATTCCGTCATAAACGGCATCTCATATCCCATACCCATATCGCCCTGCCACAGCGAAATGCCCGCCCAGAAAAGCCGCATCGCAATTTCGCCAAAAATCATACCCAAAAAAAACGGGCGGATGTTGCGATAGGTCGAAGTACCGCCATAACGCACAGTCAAATACTTGCACACCCAACCCACAAAAGCCGACCCCCACATCATCCATCCAAACCCCGTGCCAAAAACAAATCCCATGGGATGAAAAGGCCAGCGCAAAAAATGTTGCCGCATCACAATCAGAAAATACGTAAACCCGCCGCCCAATGCATGAATACCCACGCGTTCCCAGTCGGGTGCTGCTACCGTGTCGCCACCTAAAGTAAAGAGATATTGATAATATCGCCCAATGCGGGTTTCCACGCGCGCACTGCCCTGTTCTTGCAGGGCAAAAATGCCGTAGTGATACATCGCCTCAAGCGCAAAATAATACCCGGCCGCCAGCCCCACAACCAACCCCAACGTCATGCCCCAGGCCATCCGTCGGGGGGGCACGCCAAACCGCTCGGCCAGTTTAAACCCTTCAAATTGCATGGCAGGCCAGATGCCAATCACCGTATATCCCAAAATGGCGATAAAGGCAAATCCGATATACGTGGTTGGGGCAAATACCCCGGGCCCGGATCCCATCACCATCAAAAAGAAAATGCCGATCAGAACATACACCTGCGTAATGGGCAGTCCTCCATCGGCGCGCAAGCGCACAAATGCCAGGCTGAAAATCAAAAACAAAACCACCGCAATAAACCCGATCAAAGCGGGTAACCCAATGGCCATTGTCCAGAGCCACAACCCAATCAACCCAATAAAAAACCCCCACATGGCCGGGTTTTTCCATGTAAAGGCTGATTTTAATGCCCCACGGGCCGACCACAAACTGTAAAGTGCAATGACAATTAACCCACCGCGGGCCTGCGACATCAAAAAGGGAAAATGCATGGGCCAATCCAGCCACACAGATCCGCCATTGGGCAAAAAATTGCCCCGATATTCGGTTAAGCCCATCAAATCTGTAGCCAGAAATTGCACCCGTGTGACCAGATAAAAAACCCAGGTACTCAGCGACACTTCAACAGGAGCCAGATAAGAAATCCCCACCAGAAACGGCGACACATTAAACACAAAAGGCGACTCAAAATCGGCCAGCGCCTTCCAGGGTTCTTCAAGCAAAAAATTGGCAAAATCCACACCCGTGCCAATTCTGGCCAACGCCGGATAATAATGGCTTAGCCCATTAATGCCAAACAGAAACATAGGAAGTGCACATCCCCACAAAAAAGCCCGATTTTTGAAAATCGCCTGGTGATCGGTTTCCCCTTCCAGCAAGGCCGATGGCAAATCGAGCAGCGGAAAAGACAAACGCTCAGTTTCTATCCAGCGCTCTTTCAGCATCCAGGCCAGTGACAGCGTGGTCAAAAACAAAGCCAGAAAAAACAGCGTCCACCCCACCAGCGGAACCGTCCACGCATCCCAGGGCACTGGCATATTGCCTTCAAAAGCCCCAACCATCGCCGGCGAATTGGGTTCTCCCGGCACCATCCATTTTGGAAACTGCACCAGATAGGGATAATACTTGCCCCTGGCATTGGCAAAACCACCGTAAAATCCCGTCACCAACCCCGGCAAAAATCGGTGCATCAGCCCCGATGCCGTCACCGTTATGCCAACCACCAGTGACGCGTAAATGACCGCCCGCTCGCCAATTGGCAACCAGCGCCTGAACAACAAAAGCAAAACAAGCACACCCACTGGAATAGCTGGCAAAACCACCGTCGCCGGAAAAACCCCACCCGCGATGTAGGGCCCGCCAAACACCCATTCAACCTGTTGCACAAGCCAGGCGGAAAAAACCGTGATTGCAATAATGATCAAGCTGGTTCGAAGTATCGAAGTCAATGTTCCATATCCAAGAAAGAAAATTCACAAAGAAAATCACAATCAACCCGAAACTGGTGTCTTGCCCGCCAACCATTCTTCCAGTTGCGCAAAATAAAACAGCCGGTCGTCATTTGACAGCGTGCGCCACACGAGAAATTGTTTGCGCAAATCGTCCAAAAACGTGCGCATGACCCGACTCCAGGTCTCAAAATCACCCGCCGTGCGATGAAGCACCGCGCGAATGGCATAATACCCATCATGTCCTGGGGCCATAAACAGCGCCACATCTTGCATCACCCCCTGGTCAAACGGAGCCAGCCAGGTGCGCACATCCAGCCGCAATGTATCGCCATCGCGCCGAACCTGCAATGACTCCACATAAAACCCAGCCCCAATCGATTGCTCCTGATGCGATGCCCAGAACTCTGCCAGAAAAGCCCCCATCCCAAACGCATCGCGACGCACCAACGTAAAGGGCAGCACCATCTCCAGTTCATCATTTTTAGGCCGAGGCGGTGTCCATCGGCGCTCAATGCCCGGCGTACAAATCTTGCCCGCTTGATAGGCTGGATAAAGCGCCGATAACAACACCACGGCCATCACCAACCCCAAAGACATAACGGCCGATAAAGACGAATAATTCAACTCCAGCCCTTCAAGCAACCCCCATGCACCAATCGTTTGTGCCGCCATCTGCCCCAACAAATATCCCAACATGCCGCCTACCACTGCATAGGCGCAAGCCTCGGCCATAAACAAATTGCTCACATGTTTGGGGGCCAATCCCACGGCGTTAAACGTGCCAATTTCGCGCGTGCGTTCATACACTGCACCCATCATCGTGTTCAACACAATCAAAGCCGCAATGCCGATTGGCACCACCAGATCGCCCAATCCCGAAACCGAAGCCACCCCAATGGTATTGATCAAATATCGCCGTCCATTTAGCCCTGCAAACAAATTGATATCAATCGTCTCTGACAAATTGCCCAAAACCCCTTCCACATCCTCTGTGCGAATGCCCACCGAAATCAAAACCGCTTTTTCCCACCGCATCACTGCTTCATAAGGCAAAATAATTACCTCGCCGGCTGCCAAATGGTCAAATGCCGGCAACTGTGCCGCCGCTCCACCTCGGCTGGCTTTGGCCTCAATTGTCGCCAAATTTTTGGCTTCAGGATGCAAAGGTGTCAACGGCTCCCCATTGAGATCGTGCAAATCCATAGCCTCGGTTTTCAACAACCCCACCACCCGAAATTTCTCGCCAAAAACGCGCACCCAAGCACGATCCAGATTTTCAGCGCCAATGTCCAAAGAATCGGCAATGGCCATGGGCAACAAACACACATCGTTTTCACCGTCATTCATCCAGCGCCCAGCAAACAGCCCTTCTTGAAGGGCCACAAGGTTTTTTTCCATAGGTGACAGCCCGGCAATCCCGGTAATTTCGGTAAAAGGCCCCTCAACATCGGCCCGTTGAAGCAAATAATGCGATCCCACAGCTTCTTCGGAAACCCAGGCGCGAGGCGCAACCAGATTGGCACCAAAACGATCTGACAACGTGCGATAGGCCGATACCTCCATCGTTTGCCAGCCAGGCATGCGCACCAGCACCCCGTTGTATCGCGCATCTTTGCCTATTTCAAT
>CAXNEV010000074.1:0-10866 GCA_964200925.1 Candidatus Latescibacterota bacterium
CCAGCCACCCTTGCCAGTAACATCCCACGAACTGGCCTGACACAAGCCACCTTTATGGTCAAAGTTCCCCAGCAACATATTAATGGTCATCCACGCCAGAACATTGTAGAAACCATTGGTGTGTTGAGCAGGCCCACGGTGAATATCCACAACAGCCTGTTTGCCATAACTGGTCAGTTCACGGGCAACATCAACAACATGCTCAACCTTAACGTCGGCAATGGCACACCATTGTTCAATGGTGTGCTGGTAACACGTTTCTTTAAGCAATTGCAAACCGGTTTTGACGTGTGTGCCATCTGACAGTTTGGCATCGACATAAAGATCCCCGGTCACCTGGCGGATGGCATCGTTGGGATCAAAAGCCACGGCTTTGCCATTGACCATCACAACCAGTTCATTGCCATTGGACAAGCCAATTTGTTTGGCTCGCACAAACTTTCCAGGGCGGCCATCTTTGATTTCAACCAACCAGGTTGCGTTGGACCAGCTTGTATCACCAATGGCGTTGGCTGCAGCCTTATTTGCACTGGCGATAAATTTTTGATCAAAGCGACCATTTTCCAGCATCCAGCGGATAATTGCCATTGCCAATGCTGTGTCCGTGCCAGGTTTGAGCGGTAACCATCGCCACGATTTACTGGCCAATTTGCTGAAACGAGGATCGGCGCAAGCAACCTTCACTTTGCCTGTAACCAAATTATTTGTCAATCTTGGAGACTGGTTTGGCGGGCCATAGTTCGCCTCAAACAGGTTTGCGCCAACAAACAAAATAAAACGGCTGTTTTCACTATCAGCCTGCCAATAAAACTTGTTGCCGCCGCCAAAACTACCTGTTTCGGAATCATATTGTTCACTAATTGCCTTACAGGTGAAATACAGCGAGCCCTGACAGACAGTCGTATGACCGTGCAAATTCACCGAACCCAGCCCTGCCGCGAAGCGTTTATAAAAATCGCTGCGCCCTGCCTTGAGACGGCCAAAGGCCATCACAACCTGATTGTTCTTCGGGCCGAGGTCGGGGTGATCAGGGTCGATCAGTTTGTCCAGGTGCGCTGCGTGCTTCTCTTTGAACGCCGCAACAAGCTGTTGCTTTTTGGCGCGGTCTTTTTCCACCAGAATCGCATCGACATCGACGACCATCTCTTTGGAAATCTTCGGATCGCGCAGCGCAATAATGTCTTTCAGTCCCTCCACAACGCGGTTTTCTTCGCCAGATACGTTTGAAAAAAGCTTTCCTCCTTTGCAAATCTCTTCAACAGCCTGGGAGAAAGAAATCGATACCCATTTGTTCTCTCCGCGCTTGCCAACCCGCTTGAGCACCTTCCGCAACCGATACGGATCATAAGCCGTTTGAAGACCAGCCTGACCTTTGGGGCAAATCGCACCATCCACGACAATGGCGTCTTCAAGACCGGTCTGTTCATTTAGGTGGGGCACGAGTGTCCATGGACTATAGGGATTGCCGTCGATTTTTGTCAATACGCCATCTTGTAACTTACATTTGATTCCGCACCCCGTGTTGCATTGCAGGCAAACGGAATAGATCACGTTTTCGGGTTGCGCATGGCTGTAGGGTACATCGGAGCGGTCGCTCAACAAGACTGCGCGATTGTCCCGTGCGTTACCTGCAACTGCGCCAACGGCGGCCAAACCGGATGCAAACGCCCCACCGCCAAGCAATGCGCCTGTACTGAGAAACTGGCGACGGGATCGGGTTTCCGAGTTGAAATTCTGATCGCTATTCATGTATCACCTCGCTGGGGCGTGATTTCGAGAGTTTCCAATTTTTGGCTGATCTTCTGTCCGATGAAAAAAACTGCCATCCCAACCGCGACGAGGAACATACCCACCAGGTACTCCATCGCTGTGGCGTGGTAGATATAGGTCAGGCGATCGTGATAGAACGCTTCCTGAAGACCTTTAATTTCGCCCACGGCTTGCCCGGGTACGAGCACATTCAGCCGTGCGCTCACAAAGGTGATGGCCACGATCAGCGCAGCCCATGCCCACAAACGAGGGCGATTGGTACTGAGCAACAGCAGCGCGCACACGCCGCCGATTGCAAAGTGCACGATCCAGAAAACCCACCAGTAGGGCCCCCAAAGTACAAGATCGATAGCAGGCGCATGGCTGACCGGGTTCCACATGGCAATGGAAAATTCGGCGAATTCAAACACGAAGTAAACGCAAAGTCCGACCAGCGTGATCGTGCGCAATTTGCGAATCGCCGCATCGTAATCGGCATCCGGGTCGTCTGTTTGCGTGGCGATACGAACCAACAACAGCATCGCCGCGCCGGCCGTGATGGCAGAGGTCAAAAAAACCATCGGCAGCAGCGCGCTGTGCCAGTAGGCTTTGGCATCAATGACGCCAAAAAAAGCACCGCTCTGGCTGGGAAACAAAATGGAGAAAACCAGCGCCAGGCACAGCATGGGCTTGAGCCAGTCGCTTTCTTTGCGAAAGCTCAACAGATAGGCCGCCACGGCGCAAATCATAAAAATGTTGTACATCCAGGCGTTAAACGCCATCATACTCGTAAAGGCCGGCGACGTAAAAATGCGGTGTGATCGCTCCATATGGCCCAGGTCGAACCAGACGCCCATAAATGCGGGGATAATCGCCGCAATGCTCAAAATAATGACCGTTTGCAGAACACGCCGGCTTCGAAAACCCGGCAGGTCGAGGATAAAACCGCCAGCACCGATGATAAACGCCCCGCCGGCAATGCCCACGCCGTGAAAATACAGCGCAACCCACAGGCCCCATGGCACATACGAGCCATAACCCGCAGGCAGGTGCCCTTCGGTAACTCGCAGATAAACGCCAACGGTCCCAAGCCCCAGCAAAATCAGCCAGAGCACCCACATCGCCGAGTGCAATCCTTGTTTGTTAAACAAAGGCACACTCAGAGAATCCTGTGAATGAATCCATGTCGTCATACTCGATACTCCTGATATGAGGCTACACAAGCCGGAAACCTTAAGAAATATAGTACACGCGCGGACGAGTGCCCTTGTGCGGCAACAACGTATGGACGTTGTTGCGGGCGATCAATTCGCTCACCAGCGCATCGGGATCGTCGTGATCGCCGAAGTAGGTCGCACGCCCAATGCATGTTGTTGCGCACATCGGCAGTTCTCCGACCTCTAGCCGATGCAAACAAAAATGGCATTTTCGGGCATTGCCAACCGGCGATTCATGCCCATTGCGCGTCCAGTTCTTGGCATATTCGTGGTTCGGCTGCTTTTCCCATGCCGACGCGTCTTCGCCCAGCGTTGCGGAACTTTGGGCGTTGCTCCCGCCATCGGCATCGGTGTAGTGCAACCCAAAGTCGCTCGTGCGCGCTCCATAAGGACAGGCCGTCAGGCAGTAACGGCAGCCAATGCAGGCATCATAGTCGATGGTCACGATCCCGTCGGGGCGTTTCCAGGTCGCCTTAACCGGGCACACCGGCACGCAGGGCGGCGCATCGCACTGCATGCACGGTCGCGGCGTGAATTTGAGATTGATATTCGGGAATTCACCGCTTTCTTCTGTCACAACGGGTCGATAGACCACACCTGGCGGCAGTTTGTTCTCCGCAACACAACCAATCGTGCAGGAATGGCAACCCACGCATTTGCGTTGATCAATCACCATCACCCAGCGCCGTTGCTCAACAGGTTTGGCCATTGCACGTTTCAAATCGCGCTGCATACGCAACAACACATCTTCATCAGGCCGTTGTGCAACGTTGTCCAGAACCGGCAAATGCCGCACTGTGCCTGAACCAGTTGGATCGGTTGGCGCAGGAGACAACCGATCTTTCACCATCGCAACTGCCACCCCAGCCAGGCCAGCCCCCACCAGCGCCCCGCTTTTTACGAACTCGCGTCGATTCAGACCCATCATACATCTCCTATAGAAACAGCAGGGCAGATTTGCGTTTGCAACCCATCTCTTTTCCGCCCGGCCTTGTTGCCAATCTTCGGGGAACCGAAAAATTCAGAATTTGTAATTCAGCGTCATTCGCGGCACGACGTCTTTATCTACGCCCGAAGTCTGATAGGTCTGTACCCAGAGGTGGGGCATAATATGAATATCTTTGGCCGGAACAAAGTCCAACCCGCCTATGAAGAGATACTCGCGATCGTTTCCCGCCTGGTCGCTCGGATCAAAAAAGTCCACCCGCCCAAACGCCCTGGTGCGATCCGATGTCTTGACCGATCCAAAAAGAGAAACTCCGCGCACCTGCACATCATTGGCCCCTGCGGCATTCTTGTTGATTCGCAAAAATCCTTCAAGCCCCCCCGAAAACTTGCCCGGTTGAAGACCGATAAATCCGGCAAACGTCAGCTTGTTCTTCTCCGCAGGTTGCCCTTCCCAATCGGCATACCCCACGAGCGTCAAACTCTCCGATACTTTGCCCGAAAGCTGGGCATAGATCTTGTTCTGATTGTCCTTTTCCGGGCTTTGCCCCGGCCCATTTCCAGCCATCACATGCACATTAACTCTGCCGCCTTTGTCCAGATTACCCACAAATGCCACACCAAGATCCGCTGCAGAACCCATTCCATGCAAATCCATTATTGTTTTTTCAATTGAGCGATACCCCCACGTTTTTTCAGATACACTCCAGGTTGGTGTACCCGGCAATCCCATCAGAACCGATTTGCCCGATTTGGCATATTTCAAGTAGGCATTTTTGACAAACGGAATCATTTTATCGTTTTTGCCAAAACCCGCGTCGTTGACTTCAAACAGCACGCGAATGTCAAATACATCGGTCAATTTGCGATCGTACTGAAAATAGACCCTCCGAAATGCGAATCCGTTGTTGTTTTTTGCCACAGCACCCTTGACTGCACCGATGGCCTGTCCTGAAGCACTGACCAGGTAATAATAATCCCCAAACATATACCCGGATATTTTACCCTCCTCTGCGACGAGCAGGGATGGACACAGCAAAAAAATCGCTGCGACCACGAGACGCATCCCTTTGATCATTTCTCAACCTCCGTTCGGGTTTGTAAATAAAACTTAGAAATAAAGCTGGTTCTCACTAATTGTTGTATAAAATTCGCACAAACTGTGCCATGTATTAACGGCAGCACAAAAATTTTCATAACATTTTTTTTAACAATAGGTTATTTCAAAAAATAAAATGATTTGATCACGCGCCAATTGGAAGACATCTGCTGAAATTGGTGGGATAGTGGAGAACAGAAGCGTGTGGCAACAAGCCCTAAAAAAAATTCGGAGCAAAAAAAATACAAAAAAAACAAATAGTTACAAAAAAAACCTCCCACCCGGAAACCCGGAGGGAGGTCTGTTGTTGAAATCGACGACCACATGTCAAAAATGGTGGTTCAATTTTCGCCCGTGTACGACGATAGTTTATAGCGAAATTTGGACGGGCTCATTTTCAGCAATTCGGCGGCCTGTGTTTTGTTGCCCTGGGTCTTCTCCATCGCATCGAAAATCAACTGACGCTCCAGAGAAGACACCAAGTCGTCAAAAGATGCCGATCCTGTTCGAAGCGCAGACTGGCGAATGGCCCCGCGAATTTTGTCGGGCAAGTCGCTGGTTTCTACCCGTTTGTTGGGATGAACTAGAACGAACCTTTCAGTTAGGTTTTTCAACTCCCGCACGTTGCCTGGCCACGAATACGCCATCAGCGCATCCATCACATCAGGGCTGATGGAGCACCCCGCACCTTTGTGCTGTTCTAAAAAATGATCGAACAACAGGGGAATATCTTCAGACCGCTCGACCAGTGTTGGAAGAGCTATTGGCACCACGTTCAAACGATAAAAAAGATCGGCCCGAAATCGCCCGGATTCCACCAGATCATACAAATCGACCTTCGTTGCGGCAATGATCCGCACATCTGTTTTACGGGTTATGCCGTCTCCCACGCGCTCAAATTCCCTGCTTTCCAGCACCCGCAAAAGCTTGACCTGCAAATCCACGGGAATATCATCCACCTCGTCCAGGAAAATGGTGCCCCCATCGGCCTGTTCAAAACGCCCCTTTCGGTCTCGAACCGCTCCCGTATAGGCGCCGGCGACATGGCCAAAAAGCTCACTTTCAAGCACCTCGCGTGACAGCGCTGCACAGCTCACCTTCACCAGCGGGCCGTTTTTCCGCGTACTGCTGTAGTGAATGGCATCGGCAACCAATTCCTTTCCAGTGCCAGTAGCGCCCGTCACCAGCACCGTGCAGTCGCTCTTTGAAACAATGTCCAGATTGGCATACACCTTTTGCATCGCGGCGCTTTTGCCCACGATTTGATGAAACCCGAAACGCTCGGCAAGCTGCGTCTTTAGGCGTCGATTTTCATTCACGAGAGCGCGGTGTTCCGCCAAGCGCTCCAGTATTATCATGAGTTCCTTCGTCTTAAAGGGTTTGGTCACATAGTCGTAAGCACCTTCTCGCATGGCTTCC
This sequence comes from Candidatus Latescibacterota bacterium, assembly GCA_964200925.1. Lineage (GTDB taxonomy): Bacteria > Latescibacterota > UBA2968 > UBA2968 > UBA2968 > CAXNEV01. Next base: position 6,430 of record CAXNEV010000074.1, read on the forward strand.
ACGGCCGTATCAACCGTCGCATGTCCCGTAATCATAATGACTGCGGTGTCGGGATATTCTTTTTTCACACGGCGCAGCAGTTCAAGCCCATCCATGCCCGGCATCTTCAAATCGGTAATCACCACATCGAAGGCGTCTTTTGCAATTTTTTCAAGTGCCGGTAAAGCCGCCTGCTCATAAACAACCTGATGGCCTTTATCCGTTAATTCATCACAGATTGGAACACAAACGATTTCCTGATCATCAACCAGCAATATTTTCATAAGAACTCCTGATGCACACGCCTTACGAGACTGCCTCGTTTTATGTAGTTGCGCCTTTGCCAAAAGGAAAAAAAACTCGAAACGTCGTACCTTTCCCCAATTCGCTTTCAACCTGAATATGACCGCCGTGCTCCTTCACAATTCCATGGGCAATCGAAAGCCCCAGGCCTGTACCTTCGCCCACGCCTTTGGTAGTATAAAAAGGATCAAAAATCCTGTCAACAACCTGCTCCGAAATGCCGCATCCCGTATCCGCAACCGTCACAATAAGCCCCTCTGCAGAAGAAATGCACGCCAGTTTGAGCGTTCCCCCATCGGTCATGGCATCAACCGCATTGAGCATGAGATTGAGAAACACCTGTCCAATGCGAAAACGATCTCCCAATATCTCCGGTGCATCGGACGCAAAATGGGTTTCCAGATGAGCGTGGTTTTTGTGCAACCGATGTTCCATCAAAGCCACCACTTCCTCAAGCACTTCTTGCAGGTTCACAGGCTGTGCTTCAATAGATTCATATCGGGCAAAATCCAGCATACCCCGCACAACTTTTTCTGCCCGATCCAGCGACGCCATGATCAATCCGGTATATCGGTGAATCTGGTCATGGTTTTGCGGATTGCGCTCGATGCGCTCAACACACGACCGAATCCCGGTCAGAGGACTGCTCATTTCGTGTGCCACACCTGCGGCCATCGTGCCCAGCGATGCCAGGCGATCCGCATGAATCAGCATGTTTTGTATCCGTCGCTGCTCTTGCACTGCCGCATTGAGCCGATCTACCATATCCAGAAAACTGCGCTGAAGGTAGCCAATCTCGTCCGATCGATTGGGCTTCAAATCCGTTTGAAAATCCGGTTTCATATCCTGCATAGCCTGAGCCAACCGCTTGATGGGTTCGGCCAATGTGCGGGCCACAACAGCCGCAATCACAACCGCCACACATAACCCGGCAAACGCAAGAAAAGCAAGCCTGCGGCCATAATTTTGCAATTTGCGATCCATATCGTTGAGCGAAAGAACCAATCGCAGCGTGCCAAAACGTTTGTAACTGATCTGAAGCGGCGTGGCGATATCCAGAAGATGGACGTCCCGGTCTTCATAATCCTGAATCAACGTGTTAGCGGCAGTCAGGGCGCGGCGCATGGACACATCGTCATAGGTTTTTCCATACTCCCGAAAATCGTTATGGGCAATGATTTTTCCCTGTGCATTAAAAACCATGACGCGCTGAACATCGAGCTCGGATTTGAGCAAAATATCCTGGATAAAACTGTCCAGCAAGCCAGATTCTTCAACCAGCCCAATCTCTTCAAACAGAAGTGTATGCGTAAAAGAAATCGCCATGGATTCGATCAAAATGCGCGCTTTGTCTTCCATCGTTTGCCTGCGTTCGCGCTGTTCATAAGAATAGATCAACCACAATCCGGCCAGTGCCCCTAAAATCGACAGAAATGCGGCCAGAATCACAAATTTGGCTTCCAACCCCAGCCCTGTAAATGTGCGTTTCAAAATCGACGCGCCGGATGACATGAAGCTCCTCATCTTTCGGGAATGGCGTTCAACATCTTTCGAATGGGTTCATAATCGCCCACCGAAGTCTCGATGAATCCATATTTGAATTCTTCGTTCCAGTTTGCCGTCAAGGCTGTATATTCAGATCGACTGGGATCGATCTGCAGCAAGGCGTTTTTGACTGCCTTAACAAAATCATTCGAAGCATCAGGACGCACCACAAACGGCACACTCGGAATGGGTTCGGAAAAATGAAGCAACCGAAGGCCTTTAGACTGATATTTAAAAGCAACCACATCCTTTACCGAACCTGCATCAAATTCGCCTGACAACACAGCCTTGACCACCTGATCATGGTGTTGGAAATTGTGATATCGATCCAAATTCTGCAGATCGATGCCCGCTTCTGCCAATACAGATCGTCCAAACAAATTTCCGGATGTCGAATGCAGCGAGGCAAAAGCAAACGAACGCCCACGCAGATCGGTCAGTCTTTGAATATCGCTGTCGTTTCGCACAATGATCACGCTTCGGTAAAAAGGTTCGCCATGTTCATTTAGCGGACGCACAATGGGCAAGGCCCCAAACCGACTGTGGGCCTCCACATAGGTCACCGCACCCAAAGAGGCGATTTGTGTAACCCCTTTTTCCAGATCGGACACCGCTTCTTCGTAATTTTTGCCGAGTTTCAACTCAAACCGATAAGGTGTTTGGGCTGTCAGATAGTGCATGATGGGCAAATATTCTTCGTACATCACCACTGGATGATATCGGCTGATCACGCCGAAATAGACCACGGGTTTTGGCGTTTGTGCCATTTCAGTGAGCACGCCTGGCGCATCTGTCAACGGCGGGGTTTCTTCAGCGGGTCTGCACCCGTGCAATACAAAAATCATCCCCAAAATAAAATACAGCCATTTTATGAGCATCGCGTAACCTTCCCATTAAAATCTGCAGTGAGGATGAATTATATCAATTTCGACGACACTGCGCCACCTTCTTCACAAATCCCGGCTTGACACAATTCTGCACTTCTGCATATATTCATGTAAACGTATATACGAATTTAGGGAATTATATCAGTGGCCCATTTGGAGGATTTCATCATGGCAACAAAACAACTGTCGTTTCTCGACCGGTTTCTCACCCTCTGGATTTTTCTGGCCATGGCCATTGGCATCGGCATGGGATTTTTCACGCCCGGTATCGTCGATGTCATCACCGGTTTTCAGGTGGGCACCACGTCCATTCCCATTGCTGTCGGCCTCATTTTAATGATGTATCCCCCACTGGCCAAAGTCAAATACGAAGAGCTTGGCGGCGTTTTTCGCAATACCAAAATTCTGATTCTGTCGCTGGTTCAAAACTGGATCATCGGCCCCATTTTAATGTTTGCACTCGCCGTCCTGTTTCTTCAAGACTATCCCGAATACATGATCGGTCTCATCATGATTGGCCTTGCCCGCTGCATTGCCATGGTCATTGTCTGGAATGAACTGGCCCAAGGCGACTCCGAATATGCCGCCGGGCTTGTGGCTTTCAACTCGGTTTTTCAGGTGTTGTTTTTCTCTGTATATGCGTATGTTTTCATCACCATCCTGCCCACATGGATCGGTCTGAAAGGCGTAGAAGTTCACATCACCATTGGTCAAATCGCCAAAAGTGTGTTTATTTATCTGGGCATTCCGTTTTTGGCCGGCATCATCACCCGATTTGCGCTCATCAAAATTAAAGACCGCACATGGTATGAACAACATTTTATTCCCAAAATCAGCCCCATCACGCTCATTGCACTTCTGTTCACCATCATCGTCATGTTCTCGCTCAAAGGTGAATACATTGTCAAAATCCCCCTCGATGTGGTGCGCATTGCCATTCCCCTGGTGATTTATTTTGTGGTGATGTTCCTGGTATCCTTTTTCATGGGCAAAAAAATCGGCGCAGACTACAGCAAAACAACCACCATTGCTTTCACCGCAGCCAGCAACAACTTTGAACTGGCCATCGCCGTGGCTGTGGCCGTTTTTGGCATCAATTCCGGTGCCGCATTTGCCGCCGTCATTGGCCCACTGGTCGAAGTGCCCGTGCTCATCGGCCTGGTCAACGTTGCCTTTTATTTTCAAAGAAAATACTTCGCCTTTGAAGCCAATCGCCCCATTCAGATTGAAATGCCATAAAAAGGAAATCTCCCGGTGAAAGAGGATATTGCCATCTTCAAAGCCTGTTCCGATGAAACCCGCCTGCGCATCCTTTTTTTGCTTTCCAGGCGAGAATTGTGTGTGTGTGAACTGGTGATTTTGCTCGATATGCCGCAGGGGAAAATATCGCGGCACCTGTCCGTACTCAAAAATGCCGATCTCGTTTGTGACCGCCGCGACGGCACCTGGATTTATTATTCTATGCCCAAACCAGATACCAGCCTCAAACGCCGCCTCCACGATTATCTCAAAAATGATCGGGCACACATGCCCATTGTTGTTGAAGATTTAAAACGCCTCGACAAATTGGCCGATCAAGGGAAAATCTGCGTTCCCAATCCTTCGACAGCGCTATCGCGAAATTGAAACTATAGTTCTATCACCTCTTCATAAATCCCATCGCCTGACACAATCAATAAACATGCGATACAGGAGGATTTTCCGCGCCATTCCGTTTCGCAAC
>CAXNEV010000075.1:0-10831 GCA_964200925.1 Candidatus Latescibacterota bacterium
TGATCTTGTGGATGCCATAAAATAGCACGACCAGATTAGGCAAGCAATACAGATTGCTTATGCTCTGACAACTTCACCACGGAACAAAAACACGAAATCTTCACCGGGAAAAAACTTCCTCAATTTGGCCTATTTTCATCACCCCAGTGCCAACCTGCTCTTGCCCACCCATTGGTATGCCGAACTCACCGCACAGGTTTTTAATGGCGACAACACCCTGTTCAACAGCTCCAACGGCAACGACCTATCCTATTTGGGCCACTGGAAAAATTTGTGGGACATCACGCCCAACACCACCCTCGAACTGGGGGGATCTTACACACTGGGCAAAAATGAACACGCCAAATTCACCCAAATCTTTGGGGGCGATCTCACTTGCAAATGGCAAAATCGCAACCGCGCCTTTGTCTTTCAAACCGAATATCTGCAAGCCCGTGTCAACGACGGCATCGACACCGAAACAATCGGCGGCCTGTATGCCCTTACCCAAATTCAAATGGCCCGACGCTGGTGGATACAGGCTCGTTACGACATCTTTGGCCTGCCCAAAATAGAACCCGATCGCCAACAGCGCTTCAGCGCCTTGCTGGCCTTTGTGCCCAGCGAATTTTCTGCGTTGCGCCTCCAGTACAACCTCAACAAAGAAGGCAATCAATCGGTTCACCAATTGGCTTTTCAACTCAACGTCACCCTGGGCGCTCATCCGGCTCATGCTTATTAAATAATACGCAACAAACCGTTCAAAAAACCGTGCGAGGCACAGCGCGCGATTCCGTCCTGCGAATCAGCGAATGGGCGAATCTGCGAATCGCCCATTCGTCTATTCATCTATTCGCCTATTCGTCATTTAAAATAAAAACCGAAAACTAATTTTTGAACGAGTCCTTGAATCATGTTCTTGCCAATATGCGCAGATATTTTTTAAAAAACACTCAGGAGCGATTACATGAAATCATTCCACACCACCATCTTTTTGATCTTCATTTTTCTTTCAACAACCGCAAATGCCCAACTAAACGTCATCACCACCCTCCCCGATCTGGCTTCCATCACACGCGCCATTGGCGGCGAACGAGTCGTGGTTAAATCCATCGCGCGTGGCGATCAAGATCCCCATTCCCTGCAAGCAAAACCCAGCTTCATGCGCGACCTCAACCGTGCCGACCTGCTCGTTTACAACGGCCTCGAACTCGAAGTGGGCTGGTTGCCCTTGCTCATCCAGGGTGCGCGCAACCCCCGCATCACACCTGGATCACTCGGTCATCTCGATGCCTCTATTGGCATACCTTTGCTCGAAGTGCCCACAGGCCAAATTGATCGATCAATGGGCGATGTACATACACAGGGCAATCCCCATTATTTGCTCGACCCGCGCAATGGCCTAATTGTGGCTCAGACCATCACCCGCAAACTCCAGGAACTCGATGCGGCCCACGCAAGCACCTATCAAAAAAACCTCGACCATTTTCAAACCGACTTAAAAGCACACATTAAAACATGGGAAATCCAGCTTGCCAGCCTGCAAGGCAAACCCGTTGTCACCGACCACAAACTGTGGGAATATCTGGCCAACTGGCTCCAAATCACAATCGTCGATCAAATCGAAAACAAACCCGGCATACCGCCAAGCCCGCACCATGTGGCCACACTCATCAACCGCATGAAAACAGATCACATCCACCTGTTATTTGTCGCCAACTACACCGATCCCAAACCGGCCCAACGCGTGGCCGAACAGGTCAATGCCAAACTCCTGATTTTGCCCGCATCGGTTGACAGTGAAAAAACCATTGCCTCTTACACCAGTCTGTTTCAGACCATCGTGTCACAACTCTCAACGGTCACAACCGGTTCATAACCACCCATCACATATGGGAGAAAATCGATGACCGACTTCTTCTCCATCATGGCCGCACCTTTTGTCGCCTGCCTTGTCATGGTGGGCATCCACGCCTATCTGGGCCTGCATGTCCTGGCTCGGGAAGTCATCTTTGTCGATTTGTCACTGGCCCAAATCGCCGCATTGGGCGGCACCCTATCCTTTTTGGCCGGATATGATTTAAACAGCACCACCGCATACCTCTGTTCTTTATGCGCCACATTTTTGGGTGCGGCCGTATTTGCTTTCACCCGAACACACCGGGGCCGTGTGCCGCAAGAAGCCATCATCGGCATTGTGTATGCAGTCTCTGCCGCCGCAGGCATTTTGGCCATCGACCGCGCCCCCCACGGAACCGAACACATCAAACAAATGCTCGTTGGCTCCATTTTATGGGTCACCTGGCCAGACATTGCCAAAATCGCCATCATTTACATCCTCGTTGGCCTCTTTCACTGGATATATCGCAACCGCTTTCTCACCATTTCCTTCAATGAACCACTGGCCATTCAAAACGGATGGGCCATTCGCACATGGGATTTTCTGTTTTACGCGTCCTTCGGTTTTGTCATCACCAGCTCGGTGCAAATTGCCGGGGTGCTGCTCGTTTTTTCATTCCTCATCATCCCCACTGTCTGTGCCGCTCTGCTGGCCAATCGCATCGGCACGCGCCTGTTCATTGGTTGGGGTGTCGGATTTTTTGTCAGCACGCTGGGCTGCACATTGTCTTATTTTCTCGACCTGCCCACCGGTGCGGCCATCGTTTGCCTCTTTGGCCTCACGCTGTTGTTTGTTGCAGTGATCCACCATCTGTTCAAAACTTGATTTTCATGCCATCACCCCGTATATTTCACGCGTCCAACATCTCTCGCCCTCGGCGACCGTATAACCCACATGCAACAGTTTAAAAGGCGTCAAACACGGACAACTCGTGATCACTGGTCCAGGAGATCAATCCGCTTAATTTTTTAAGGATACCCCATGCAACATCCGACCGAAACCAAAGAACAGCTCGACATTCTCGAACACGGCGCGCCCATTGACGGCAATCCGCAGACCAGCAACCGACGGTTGTACATGCAGTTTCAGGTCTTTACAGATGCCACAAACACCGATGAAATTGTCGAATCCCTCGACAAAAGCGGCCTGGATGCCGCGCTCTATCTCGATGCCAACGATCCCAACGGCATCGGCATTGTATTTCTCACCGAATCGCCGGACCTGTTTGTCACTGACATACGCGCCTTGCTCAACAGTGACCCATTTGACATGCTCACCCGTCGCCCCGAATTTACCATGTTGGGCCGCACGTATGCCACTGGCTTCGAACCCGATCTGGAACACGCCCTCATCCATCGACCACGCGGCAACGTGCTCAATCCCGATTGGCCCTGGACAATCTGGTATCCGCTGCGGCGCAACGGCCAATTTGCCCGCCTCGATCCCAAAGAACAACGCCAGATCCTCATGGAACACGCCTCCATTGGCCGGGCTTATGGCCGAGCCAACTTTGCCCACGACATTCGCCTGGCCTGTTATGGCCTTGATGAAAATGACAACGACTTTGTCATCGGCCTCATTGGATCAGAATTATACCCCCTGTCGCGCGTGGTGCAAGACATGAGAAAAACCCAGCAAACCGCGCTTTATATCGATTCACTCGGGCCCTTTTTTGTCGGCAAAAAAATCTGGCAAAAAAAGGAATGACCCAACAATCCACCTCCTTGATAAAAACCCCCTGGAGATCACCAAATAGACAGGGGGGTTTTTACTGTACATACACCTTTTCACTTGACGCTGCCTCAATCCTCATGTACCAATAGGGTATTCCAAATCAAACAGGAGTATTCTATGATCCAACGCCTTGAAACCCTTTATTATCAATGTTTGCGCCATGTAGATCGGCACCTCACCTCATGCCAGGTGCTCGTGGGGCCAAACGCGAGCGGCAAAACCACCTTTCTCGATGCCATAGCTTTTTTCGGCGACCTCGTGCGAGACGGCCTTGATGCGGCCATTCACAACCGCACGGTTCATGTGCAAGACCTGATATGGCACCACAAAGCAGACCGTTTTGAACTGGCCATTGAATTGCCAGTGCCCGAACCCGAAGGCAACCTCTTTTCTGACCATGCCTACACCCGATGCCGGTATGAAATCGCCGTTGGTTTGTTAGACGAAACAGGTGAACCCGGCATTCTTGCCGAAAAAGTGTTGTTGCTCACCGAGGGTGTGCGCGATGAACAGGGCGGCGTGCAAGAATCGCTCTTTCCCATTGATGGCCCGGCACCCAAAACCCTTTCTTCCCCCCGGTTGCGCGGAGTTAAAACCATCATCCACAAAATTTCCGGCGGCAACGACAAATTTTATGACGAAACAGGCGCAGGCTGGGACCCTTCCTTTAAACTGGGCCCCAAACGATCTGCACTGGCCAATTTGCCCGAAGATGAATCGCGATTTCCCGTGGCCACCTATCTCAAACGCACCCTGTCTTTTGGTTTGCAACGCCTCACCCTGAACAGTGCCAACCTGCGCCGCCCCAGCCCTCCGGGTCAAATTCGACACCTTCGCGCCGATGGCACCAACCTGCCCTGGATTATTGCCGCCCTCGAAGAAAAAAACCCGACAGCCCATTCGGCCTGGATCAATCACTTGCGCCATGTGTTGCCCAACATCGAAACCATTCGCACCTTCATGCGCCCCGAAGATCGACACCGCTACATCATGGTCAAATATCAAAACGGCCTTGAAATCCCATCCTGGATGCTTTCCGAAGGCACCCTGCGCTTATTTGCTTTCACACTCTTGGCCCATCTGCCCGACTTTGAAGGCATCTACCTCATTGAAGAACCCGAAAACGGCCTGCATCCCGGCGCGGTTGAAACGGCCTTTCGCGCCCTCAATGCCATACCCAAAGCCCAAATTTTGATGACCACACATTCACCCGTCATCCTCAACATTGTCGATCCGGACTATCTGCTGTGTTTCACCACATCAGACACAGGGGCCACAAAAATTATTTCCGGAGCCGAACACCCCGGCCTGAGCAACTGGCAAACCCACACCGACTTAAGCACCCTGTTTGGCGCAGGCATGTTGCGTTAATTCGATGAACAATGAAAATCACTGTCGTGGGTCGTGAGTCAAAAAACCATGCCAACGGGGTGAGGTAACTCGCAACTCGTGACTGTTTTGATCATTGTTATTGACAGCCCCTTGCACCCCAGTTATATTTTTTGTCGTCACGAAACGTCGGCGCAACTGGCGAACAACCGGAACCAACCGGAAGGGAGCGCCGAACCGTTCACAAACGAGTCGTTCGCCTGGGCTCAATCCGTCACCGGATTGGGTCGTTTTTGTTTTTATACCCATCCGCAATTTCCGTCGTTCTTTTAAGAAAGGAACCCGACATGGGCGAACTGACCCTTCGCTACGGCTGCAACCCACACCAGACCCCGGCGCGTGTGTATCACACATCGGGCAGACTGCCCTTCACGGTGCTCAATGGATCGCCCGGTTATATCAATTTGCTCGATGCGCTCAATTCATGGCAATTGGTGCGCGAACTCAAACAGGAACTCAACCTGCCTGCCGCCACCTCCTTTAAACATGTTAGCCCGGCAGGTGCAGCTGTGGCCGTTCCGTTGTCTGACACATTAAAACAAGCTTATTTTGTTGAAGACATCGACCTGTCGCCTGCCGCCACAGCCTATGCCCGTGCGCGAGGAGCCGACCGCCTGTCGTCTTTTGGCGATTGGGCGGCCTTGAGCGAAACGGTTGATGTTTCTACGGCCCAACTGCTCAATCGAGAAGTCTCCGACGGCATCATTGCCCCAGCTTATGAACCCGAAGCACTCGACATTCTCAAAAAGAAAAAACAGGGCAAATACGTCGTCATTCAAATCGATCCCGATTATGAACCCGAAGCGATAGAGCGCAAAGATGTTTTTGGCGTTGTGCTGGAACAAAAACGCAATGACCTGCGCATCACCGCAGAGGCACTCAAAAACATAGTCACCCAAAACAAAACGGTCTCTTCCGAAGCCCTGCGCGACATGCTTTTGGCCACCATCACGCTCAAATATACCCAGTCCAATTCCATCTGTTTTGTCCACAACGGCCAGGTCATTGGCAACGGGGCCGGGCAACAAAACCGATTGGCCTGCACCGATCTTGCCGGTGGCAAAGCCGAAACATGGCATTTGCGCCAACATCCCGATATTCTCAATTTAAAATTCAAAAAAAATCTCAAACGCCCCGACAAAATCAACGCCATTGAAGCCTATTTGTGCGCCGACATGACCCCTCAGGAACGCCACGCTTGGGAAATGTGTTTTGAAAAAGTGCCCGCCTTCATGAGCGCACAAACCCGCCGCGAATGGCTTGACAAAATGAATAATGTTGTCCTGAGTTCTGATGCATTCATTCCCTTTCGCGACAACATTGACCGCGCCGCCAAAACGGGCGTGAAATACATTGTGCAAACAGGCGGCTCTGTTCAAGATCCAAATGTGATTGCCGCTGCCGACGACTATGGTATGGTCATGATTTTTTCAGGCATCCGACTGTTCCACCATTAGAATTGTCTATTGGCCCTACCAAAACCTTTGGCTATCCAAACGTCAAAGCCTCTGTGCACCCAGCACAGAGGCTTTTTTATTGGCGCTCAAAACCTTAACATTACGTTAAAATTTTTATTGACTTTGACGTTACGTTAAAGTATATTTTTTGCAAGCTTTAAAACCAAAAGTCGAAAACGAGGTAAACCATTGTGAATCAAACATGTAAAGACGATATGTTCCACATCGGAAAACTTGCCAAAGAGGCTGGCACAACCACCCGCACCGTGCGCTTTTATGAAGAAATGGGGCTCATAAAACCCGAGTGCAGAAGCCAGGGAGGATTTCGTTGTTATTCACGCAATCAACTCTTGCGCTTGCGCATGATCTTGAGTTTGAAAGAAATGGAATTTGATCTTGAACAAATCAAAACCATCCTCAACAAACAAGACAAACACGAAACAGGTGGTCAACTGGCCCATGCCATTTTGGAAGACCTCAATGGCCGCCTTGCAGATATCGAAGCACAATTGTCACACTATCAAAAAGTAAGAACCAATTTGTCGCGTACCATTGCCAGTATCTGCGAATGTTTGCCCTGTCACATGCGTGTCAAAGATCGTTTGTGTGCCGCCTGTGAAGTGCTCAACAAATCCAAATGCCAATCCGTACCTTTTTTTCATATCGCATCCACAGGAGACATTGAAAAGCACCCTCAGACCAGCGTTAAAACCGCAGTCTAAAAACACAAGACCCCAATTATGCCGATCCTCAACAAGATGTTTACCGGGTGGAACAGAACCATGAAACATAAAAAAAATACACTTGATAAACGCACAAAAGAAGCGACCGACCTGTACTTGCACGATATCCGCAAATATACACCGCTGTCCCGTGAAGAAGAAGTCACCACATTAAACGCTGCCCGCAAAGGCGATCAAAAAGCCCTGCACCATCTCATCACGGCCAATTTGCGCTTTGTTGTGCGTGTGGCCGGAGAATATACCGGTCGCGGTTTGCCGCTTTCGGATTTGATCGCCGAGGGCAATATGGGCCTCATCCGCGCCACAGAAACATTCGACCCTGCCCGTGGGCACAAATTCATCACCTATGCCGTCTGGTGGATTCGACAGGCCATGTTGTCTGCGCTCAATCGCCAGACTCACCCGGTGGCTTTCCCGGTTAATCAGCTTGATGACCGCGATCAAATCAGCAAGGCAACCGGTGTGCTTGCACAAGAACTGGGGCGCATACCCGACATCGACGAACTGGCCAAAGAAACAGAATTCTCCAGGCGGCGCGTGAGACGTGCCATGGAAACCACCCAAACGCCCATTTCCTTTGACAGCCCGGTTTACGACGACGGCGCCAGGCAATATGCCGATGTTTTTCCCGATAACCAACCCGGCCCCGATGATCAAATTCACGCCGGACAACTCCACGAACGCCTGCAAAAAAGCCTGTCTGCACTGCCCGAGCGCGAAGCCGAAATTATCAACCGCTATTTTGGCCTCGAAGTGGATCAGGCCGAATCACTCGAACAGGTTGGACGTCGTTTTCACATCAGCCGCGAACGCGTGCGCCAGCTTAAAGATCGGGCACTGGGTCGGTTGCGCAAACATTTAAACCTCAAAGATGCGGCCGCCTGATCGGTTGACCGTCACTGAAAAAAAGCCTCGCCCAAACCCGGGTGAGGCTTTTATTTTATCCCTAAACTTTGAACGCTGAACGCTGAACTTTTAAAAGGAGTCTCTCTTGATCATCGACACCCACATACACATCTACGACCCCACGCGACCGCAAGGGGTTCCCTTTCCAAAACCCGACGACACCATTTACCGCCGCGTGATGCCTGCAGATTACAAAATCCTGGCCCAGCCGGAAGGGGTTACCGGAGCCATCATTGTTGAGGCCAGCACCTGGGTGGAAGACAACCAATGGGTACTCGACGTTGTTGAAAACGACCCCTTCATAGTCGGCCTGGTTGGCAATCTCGATCCGAGAGCGGCAGATTTTGAAGAACACCTGAAAAAACTGGCTCCCAATCCCCTCTTCCTCGGCATTCGCCCGCGCACCCATCCGTGGGAAAAAGAAGACCTTGGCCGCATGACAAAAGCCTTTGAAAAACTCATCCCATACGACCTGGAACTCGATGCAGGCATTCATGAAGCCATCATTGACATTGCCCGTCGATTGCCAGAACTGCGCATTGTCATCAACCATTGTGGCAATATTCCAGCCGATGGCAAGCCCATTTTGCCAGAACATCTGGAACTCATGCAAAAAGCATCGGAATGTCCCAACATCTATTGCAAAGTCTCAGGTCTCATGGATTTGCGCTGTCAGATTCGCCCGGCCCCCACAGATCTTGCTTTTTACACCCCACTGCTCGATGCGCTTTATCACTTGTTCGGCGAAAACCGCATCATTTACGGCAGTGACTGGCCCGTGCTTGAACACAGTGAACGCACAGTTGCCGATGCCCAGCATTTGGTACATACCTACTTTTCGCAAAAAGGCCAGGCAGTGCTTGAAAAGTACTTCTGGAAAAACGCCCTTAAAGCTTATAAATGGAAGGCCCGTTAACATGAAAATTATTCCTACCGATGGTGCTCTGGGTGCCGAAATCCAGGAACTCGACCTGTCTCAGCCCCTGTCCACCAACGACGTCAAAGCCGTCAAACAAACCCTGCTGGATCACTGTGTGGTTTTCTTTCGCAACCAAAAAATTGGCGAAACCGATCAGATTCGATTCACCAATTATTTTGGCAAAGCCGTTGAACATGTGCGCAAACAACCTGAGCGACAGCACAAAGAAATCTTCATCATTTCCAACATCGAAGAAAAAGGCCAGGCCATTGGTGCCCTCGGCAATGGCGAACTCACGTTTCACTCCGATTTGTCCTACATGAAACACCCCGGCACTATCTCAACATTATATGCCATTGAAATTCCCAGCACCGGAGGCGCAACCCAGTGGTGCAACTGTTATAAAGCCTACGACACCCTCAATGCCGCCATGAAAACCCAGCTCAAAGGCCTTCGTGCCGTACATCGCCACTATGTGGAAGACCAGAATCCGCCCGAACACGTCGATCATCCCATCGTGCGCACCCATCCCGAAACCGGGCGCAAATCTCTCTATGTTGGCCCGCACCTCACCAAATACATTGTGAACCTGGACAAATCAGAAAGCGACACCTTGCTCAATACCCTGTTTGCCCATGCCACACAACCGCAATTTGTCTGGACACACCACTGGCAGGTGGGCGACCTGGTGATGTGGGACAACCGCCCCACCCTGCACCGGCGAGAACCGTTTCCACCCAACGAACGCCGCCTGATGAAACGCACGCAGGTCTTCAATGCCGACGATGTGCCGTTTGAGTAAAGATAAACCGCCTCCTGTTTTTCAGAAGGCGGTTTGTTTGATATATCTGGAGAATGCAGAATACATGCGTTTTTCTTTTGTATTCTGACTGTTTTTTATACCCGATGCAAATGAATGCCCTTGCTGTTTTTGAGATCTCTGACCCAGCGGATGCACCACTGGTCAAAATCGTTTTGCACAGAAGACGGCTTGGTTTTGCTTTGCAAAATAAATTCTGGCCAGAAAGGACGACCCGTTGGTGTGCCCGTTTTCTGAAACCGCAAATCCATGCTCCAGCGCACCTTGTCTGTTCGATTGGCCTGCCCGCGGTGGGGCGTATAAGCGCTCATAAACAGCAAATCGCCCCGTTTCATCGGGCATTCCACAGGCTGCCGATCTGGCATCTTTTCCGGTTTGATCATCGTGCCGCCTTCGCGCTGATGTTCCAGCAAGCCCAGCGGAACCACTTCGGGCAACACCTGCAAACACCCCGTTTCTGGCCCCACATCCACCAGCGGAATCCACACCGTTAAAATTTCCGACACATCGGCTTCCTCTTTGGTAACCCCCTGATCCTGATGCCAGGGCACCTGCATGTGTTGTTTGTCACTGCGCAACGGCAGGTAAGGCCGAATGTGTTGAATGGGACTCAACACAATTTCTGGCCCCACAATGCTTTCAACAGCAGACAACAGTTTGGCATTAAAAAAGAACTCAAACATGGGCTTCTCACGCGCCCGCATAATATCCAGCGCCCCGGTAAAACTGCGCATATCTTCAAAATCTTCATCCGACAATTCTTTTGCAATGGCCGCCAATCGGTGGCTAAAGGGTTTGTCGGCATGCACCGACTGAATTTTGCCAGCCTCCAGCAATGCCTGTGCTTTTTGATTGATCAGCACATCATAAGCCTGTTCAATCGGCTCAAAATCCGAATCGTCCAAAACGCCTTCAACAATCACATATCCTTTGTTGCGAAAATGATCAACTTGCACCTGTGTCAACGCCATATTTCTCTCCCTG
>CAXNEV010000076.1:0-10800 GCA_964200925.1 Candidatus Latescibacterota bacterium
TGGTTATCTGCCCAAAAAGGTTCGCAACGCATCGCCTGATAAGGCATTGAGCACCTGATCGGCTGTTAACCCGCCCTTTCGCGCAATGCCAACCCCAAAAGACATATCCGACAATCCCTGCACACTGTGGGCATCGGTATTAATGGGCACTTTAAGCCCCCTGTCTTTTGCATAGGCCAGATGCCGCCAATCCAGTTCCAACCGGGCGGGGTTGGCATTGATTTCAATGGCTGTACCAGTCTCTGCGGCGGCATCTATGACCGCATGGACATCTATGGGATAACCCTCGCGCGAAAGCAACAACCTGCCCGTTGGGTGGCCAATGATGTCCACATGGGGATTTTCAATGGCACAAATCAACCTCTTGGTCGCTTCGGCCTGTGTCATGGAAAATCGCGAGTGAATGGATGCCACCACAAGGTCAAATTGGGCCAGAAACTCATCGTCAAAATCCAACCTCCCATCGCCCAGAATATCCACTTCAATGCCCTTTAATACCCAGATGCCGTCTATAGTGGCATTCACCCGTTCGATCTCTTCCCATTGTTTTTTGACCCGAATTTCATTCAGCCCATTGGCATAAGCCGCCGCTTTGCTGTGATCGCAAATCCCGATATAGACATATCCCAAATCTTTTGCGGCAAGCGCCATTTCTTCAATGCTATTGCGCCCATCGCTAAAGGTCGTGTGAACATGCAGGGTTCCCCGCAGGTCCTTGAGGCAAACCAATTCGGGCCATGAACCTTTTTCTGCCTGTTCAATTTCACCCCGGCCTTCGCGCAATTCAGGCGGAATAAACGGCAAACCGAGTGCTTTAAATAATGCGGTTTCATCCTGACAGGGAATGCGCGTTTCACCATCAAAAAGCCCATATTCATTTAACTTGAACCCGCGATCTTTTGCCCGCTGCCGCAATTGGGTATTGTGTTCTTTGCTGCCGGTAAAATGGTGTAAGGCATAGGGGAATTCACCGTCTGAGACCATGCGCAAATCGGCATTCATGCCCGACTTGAGTACCACACTCACTTTGGTTTCTCCTTTTCCCGACACCCGATCAACACCTTCATACCCCACAAACGCTTCCGTCAAACCTGCCCGATCTTCCACGCTGGCCACAATATCCACATCTTTGCTCGTTTCCATACACCGCCGAATACTGCCCGTCACGTCAAGCCGTATCACACCCTTTTGGGCAGATAAATAGTGGCGCAGTGCCCTTGCTTCCTCCTGGGCAGTACGGCTCAAAAAGCGCCCCCGGTGCTGTTGCAAATAGGCCACGCCTTGAAGAATATTCTGGGCTGTTTTTTTGCCAAACCCGCTCACTTTTTCCAGTTCACCCGACTCGCAGGCCTTGGCCAGCGCATCAACATCGGCAACGTGGAGATGTTCATAAATGGCGCGCACGCGTTTGGCGCCCAAACCTGGAACCTCTAGCATTTCCAGAAGGCCCTCAGGCACGGATGTGCGCAAATCGTCATATCCAGGCAATTTCCCCACAATCACCAATTGTTGAATGCTTTCAGACAACCCCTTGCCCACCCCGCGCACCGAATCGAGTTCACCGCGTTTGATCAATGCCGTTACCGGTTCAGACAGCAATTCAATCTGTCTGGCCGCATTGGTATAAGAGCGAATGCGAAAGGCATTGTCGCCCTTTAATTCCATCAAAGTGGCCATTTCTTCAAGTGCCGTGGCAATCTCTTTGTTGTCCATCTGTTCTCTCTTTATAAGCACTGGGAAATATTGTGGACTTTTTAAACCATGCACCTCATTTTACACCCATTCAATCTCAGGCAATATAGACAGAGAACCCTTATCCGTCAACGTGGTGAACCTATGAATCCAAAACTATCCATCGCAGTGGTTGGCCTGGGTCGCGTGGGCTGGCAGTTCCACTTCAAACAAAGCCTCGCATCCAATCAATTTGACCTCGTGGCCGTGGTTGACCCCCTGCCCGAACGGCTGTCGGAAGCCCATGCCGAATCAGGGTGCAAAACCCATTCCGATTTTGAAACCCTCTGGTCTGGCCCCAAACCCGACGTGGTGGCCATTGCCACACCAACCACCATGCATGAAGAAATGACATGCCGGGCCTTGTCAGAAGGCTGTCATGTCATTCTGGAAAAACCTATGACCGATTCGCTCGAATCGGCCGACCGCATGATCGCTGCGGCCAAAAAACACAATCGCCATATTTTTGTGTATCAGCCCCATCGCCTGACCCCCGAAACACAAACCGCCCGCGAAATCATCCAGACTGGCTTGCTCGGAAATATTTACGCCATAAAACGCGCCGTTTACCGCTACACACGGCGCAACGATTGGCAAAGTTTGCGCAAAAACAGCGGCGGCATGCTCAACAACTATGGAGCACATTACATCGATCAACTGATGTATCTTTCCGATGATTCTGCTGTATCTGACGTTCATTGTAGCCTGTGGGCCATAGCCACACGCGGAGATGCCGACGACGTGGTCAAAGCCTGGATTAAAAAAACATCGGGCCAACTGCTCGATGTCGAAATCAACCAGGCATCGGCGCACAGCCTGCCGGGCTGGCAAATCTGCGGACAATACGGCACCGCCATTTTGGAAAATGGCGTTTTTAAAGTGAAATACTACGATCCAAAAGCAGCACCGACCCTTGAAGTGATTGAAGGGGCAGCCCCTGGCCGCAGTTATGACAATCAGGACCAATTGCCCTGGCAAGACCGCGATTTTCCCGTCACCAAAGACAAACAGCGCGACTTTTATGCCAATGTCTTTGATGTCATTGTGAACCGAGCCGCCCCTTATGTGCGCATTGAAGAATCGCGCGAGTTGATGCGTTTAATTCATCTGTGTCGCAAAAGTGCCAAATTTTAATTTCGCCATGTCCGAAAGGAGTTCCCCATGAAAATTTCCGTTACCTCCGTCATGCTCCCGCGCTGGGATCTGGAAACCACCTTTAAAACACTGGCCCAATACGGGTATGACGGCGTGGAGTTGCGCTGTCGTTACAACCCCGAAGATCCAAAGGCCGAACCTTCCAACTGGGGCCGCCATCTCACCGATGTAAGCCCTGATAACATAGCAGAAAAAGCCCCGCAAATTCGCGAACTGTCAAAAAAAACCGGCGTGCGAGTATGTGCCATAGCGCCCAATTGCACGTATGACCAAACCGACATCATCGAAAAAATCTTCAAAGGCGCACTCGCCATTGACCCCGCCAATCCCCCGCTGATTCGCATTGGGGCCAAACGCCACGACCGCACCAAACCCTACATCCCGCAATTTCTCGATGCCCGGGTTGGTTTTGCCCACCTATCCGAAATGGCCCGCGATTTTGGCGTCAAAGTTATTTACGAAATCCATGTGGGAACGGTTGCCGTGAGTGCATCGCGAACCATTGAATTGCTCAAAGACCTCAACCCCAAACACATCGGGGCCATTTTTGATGTGCCCAACATGATTCGCGTGGGATTGGAAGACAGCAAAATGGGCCTTGAACTGCTTGGCCCCTATTTGACCCACTGCCACATCGGCAATGCCACACCCGTTCAAACCGAACGCGATGCCACCGGCCAAATGCAATGGAAATGGGATTTTGCCGACCTGCGCGAAGGGTTGGCCAACATTCCGCAAATCATTCAGGATCTCAAAGACGTGAATTATGCGGGATACCTCTCTCTTGAAGAATTTGGCCCCGGTGACGACGATGCCAAAATTCGCGATCAGGGAGCCTATCTCAAAAAACTCATCAATGGATAACGCCATGAAACAAAAAATCGACAAAACACTGGCAGTTCGCCCCATTGCCACAGCCCACGATGTGGCCAAAGCAGCCAACCTGTCTTGTGGTGAAGCCGAGGGTCAGGTGTATGCCCTCATCCCCAAAACACAGCACATCACGCTGCACCCGGGTGATGACTTGCGCCCCTTCGACCAATTCAATTTATGGGTCTATGCGGCAGAAGGAGCTTCGGGCAATTTGCACATTGGCATCAATTGCACATCCCAAACCGAAGGCCTTGAAACCCGCGATCATTTCCGCTCAGGGGTGGCCACCCAAATCGATTGGACAGGCTGGAAAAAATGCGTGTTTCCCAGCGAAAACTTTCTCATCATCGGCTGTCCCGAAGGCTGGGTCCATGTGGACAACATCGCCATCACAATCAGCAGAGGGCGGCGGGCCGGACTAACAGCCACCACCAACACCGATGGTGGCATTGTGGGATTGGGCAGTGTTGAACTGGAACAACGCGAATGCGTGGTGGGGCCGCGCCTCACCGATGAAGGGCTTTTTGGCGAACTCAATCTCGATTTGCCGGGTTTGGAAACGGTCAAATCAGCCGTTCAATCGAGCAACTTTGAAACGGCCAAAAAAGAATTGCTCGCCTATTATCGGCACCGCCGCGAACACTGGCATCCCTTTGATCCCGATGTGCCAACCGATCCCCATTTTGACCGCACCGCCGCGGATCGGCTGTGCGACCATTACATTCAGGATCAGCAATTGCCCCAAAATTTTGACTGGCGCATCAACCCCATAGGTTACCTCGAATGGATGCATGCCCTCAATCGCCACTCGTGGTTTAACACCCTCATCACGGCCTATGACAAAACACGCGATGAAAAATATGCCGAAAAACTCAACTACTTTTTGCGCACCTGGCTCGATCAAAACCCCGAACCCGTTGACCACAATGGCGGCGGTGATCCGGCATGGGAAACCCTGTCAACCAGCATTCGCCCGCGCCACTCGTGGTTGCGCATCTGGTATGCGTTAAAAGATTCTCCTTCGCTACAAACCGACACACGCATCGACATGCTCAAATCATTCTGGGCACATGCCGAACACCTCACGCGTTATGAAGGCTATCGCAATAACTGGTTCATCGTCGAATCGGAAGCCATTGCGGTGAGTGGCGTCATGTTCCCCGAATTTAAACGCGCCCAAACCTGGAAAACGCGCGGTTACGAACGCCTCTCCGAAGCCATAGCCGAACAGGTGTGGCCCGATGGAGCACAATACGAAATTTCTGCCGGGTATCATGCCATGTCGGGCCGGGGTTTTGAATTGCCCTACGAACTGGCGATCAAAAACAACATGCCCGTTGACACCTTGCTGCAACAACGCCTCGAAAAAATGTATGAATACACTGCCTATACC
The DNA here is from genome assembly GCA_964200925.1 of Candidatus Latescibacterota bacterium. Classification (GTDB taxonomy): domain Bacteria; phylum Latescibacterota; class UBA2968; order UBA2968; family UBA2968; genus CAXNEV01. Next base: position 5,153 of record CAXNEV010000076.1, read on the forward strand.
TCGCGCCCTGATTTTTCTCATCCATCCCTCAACGATTCGGGAGGTGTCAGCGGCGGGCGCACCGATTGGGCGGCCAAAGGCGGCGATCTGTTCAACCGCGACGACCTGCGCTGGGTCGGTTCTGCTGGCAAACGCGGTACGCGTCCCGAAAAGTCAAGTTATGCGTTTCAAGATGCGGGCATCTACACTTTCAGATCCAACTGGTCACCCGATGCCAAATACCTCATTTTTGATGCCGGTGCTTATTCGGCCGCCCATCAGCACGAAGACAAACTTTCTTTTGAACTGTGTTATGGGTCAGAACCTCTGCTGGTAGATCCCGGCATTGCCTCCTACATGGCCGATCCGTGGACCGATTATTACAAACACAGCCGCGCCCACAACACCGTGCTCATCGACGAAGGGGGTCAAACCTCGCGCCAAACCCAGACATGGCCTCAATGGGTGCGCTCTGTGCGCAGCGAAAACCCTGTGCAACTGGGCCATGGCATCGATTATGCCATCAGCCAATACGATGCCGGATACGAAGGTGTCGCACCCGAAGATGCCCTCGTTCACCATCGCGCGATCATCTTTGTTCGACCCGATTATTACCTGCTTTTTGACCGTGTGGAAGGCCACAACAAACACACCGTAGAAGCCCTTTTTCACTTCATGCCCGTGCGTGTCAAAATCGATGGACAGCGCGTGCGCACAGACCGTGAAGGCAAAAAAAATCTCGAACTGGCTCCTCTAAATTTTGGCTCAACCCTCACCCCGCGTTTAATTACCGGGCAAAACCATCCCGTACAGGGCTGGATAGCCAACCGCGAAAACATGCCTGCACCATGCGCCATTTATCGCAAAAAAAATGCCGATTTACCCCTCGAATTTGGCCATGTGATGGCCCCATTTGCATCGGGCCGCAGCGCGGGTTTAAAAATCGGGCGCATCAAAAGCACAAATGGGCACGCCTTCAAACTCTCCTGGGCAAACGGGCAAATTGATATCGTCTTTTGGCGATGGTTGACAAATGGAGAAGCCACTTTTGCCGGATACACCACCAACGCACAAGGCGCAATCATCCGCAAAAATGGCAGCAAAACAACTTATGCCGGAGCCATTGAAGGCACATATCTCAAAGGCAAAGGGTTGGATCTGTCGGGATCGGGATTGATCGAATAAAAATTCAAATCATGCAGAATCCGCTGTGAAAGACCACAATGGCCGACACATTCACAGAATGTGTCGGCTTGAATCCAATCCCATTGTTGATTCTGAACTTTTTTTAAAAGGCACATTTTATGGACGACGCCCTTCGTTTGCAACGCCACCGGGGTGCATTTTTGCGAAATCAATTGCGCGCTTTTGGTGACATCGCCTATGACACCGACGCGGCTTTGCTCAAACGCTGGAATGTTTTTTTCCCGCGTTTCAACGGCTACTCGGTTGGCCAGCAATCGCTTGAATATGCACACCTCTTGCTGTTTTCTGACGATCGCACCTATGGAACCGATGATGCAGGCGAAGCCAATCGCATTTTGCGCCGCATTCTCGACCATCAAGACCTCAACCCCAGTTCTGAAACTTTTGGCAACTTTTTCTGGATGACACACTGGGATCGCGTAAAAGACCGAAACGCGGTCTCATTTTTGTGCGCAGGTCTGGTTTATGCCTATTTGTCTTTTCCAAACAAACTGCACCCCCAAACAAAAGAAGCCCTGGAAAAAGCATTTCCCAACATGCTGGCTGGCATTCGCAAACACAAAGTGCGCTGGCAATACACCAACATCTTTTTCCTCAACCTCGGCGGCCTGGTTTGCCTGTCGCGCGTGCTTGATGATCCATCCATCCATGCCGAAGCCATATCCGATTTCAACACCTGGTTAGAAGGCACCTCCACCGACGGTTTTCACGAATTCAACAGTCCCACCTACACCCCCGTCACGCTGTTTGGTTTGGAAGCCGCCTGGGCCCTCACTCAGGATACGACATTCAAAGCCCGTCTTGAACGCACCATGCACCTCATCACCCACCAGATGGCCCTGAACATGATGCCCTCCGGTTTTCTGGGTGGAGCGCCTTCTCGCGCCTATAAACCCAATGCCATCACAGGTCTTGGGCAGGCCGCGGTTTATGCACACATCAAGTTTGGCACCCCCTGTCCCGTCCTCGACGATGACAGCACAACCATGTACAACAACTTTACGCTGTTTGATTATGTACCGCCGTCATCGGTGCGCAAACTGGCAACAGAAAAAGCCGAATATACCGAAATTCACGACCGCGGCGTTTCGATAGCCAGCCGTCGAACCCATGTCATTACCCCCGATTTTGGCCTGGCTTCACAGTGCGCCGACCGAGTAGGCGGCCATTCTCCACCTTCTTATATTTTGCTGGTTCGCAAGGCCAACACCATGCGCAAAAGTGTGCCATTTTTGCCTGATGAATCATTTTTGCACCAGCCCTGTGCAACATTTGTCTCGCGGCAAAAAGGAACGCAAATTGTCGGAAAACTGCACTACGAACTGGCCGAAGATCAGCGGCAGCGGTTCATCAATGACCCCACGTATATCTGCGAACCCCATGTGCTTTTTGGTTTGCGTAACGACATTGTTGAAGTGCGCATTGGCAACGTCGATTGGGGCGGTGGTTCCATCCACCTGCATCCCGGACAACCCATTGCCATATCTTATGGCAATCTCTTTCTCGGCGTCATAACACAACCACTCGATCAATCATCCAGGCGACTTCATCTGTCCTCTGGCGATGATGGCGAACTGCGATTGTGCATCACCATTCACGGTGGCCCCAACCTTCATAAAGAAGACAACCCCACCGATGTGCTCCTATTTGTCGATGTGCAAAAACCACAGGGTAGCCTGTCCGATTATGCCGATCACTTAACTGGCTTCCATCTCGTTCAGGAAAACAACGACCAGTTTGCCACCCAACACATCAACGGCACACGCATCACCTATCCATTCACGGCCTCCGATCCCGATCCACTGGGTCAAGCCTTGCACCTGTCGCCAAATCTCACATGGTATCCCGGTGATCTGATCAAACTGGTCAATAGGGAACAACCCCTGCCGTTTGAACTTTAGATAACCCCAATATCAAGTGATACCCACGTAAGGAACTTCGTGATGAAGCTGTATCTTTTGATCTGTATGTTTAGCTGGACGATTTGCATGTGCACCGTGCGAAAGGTCGCTGCCGCAGAAGGATTTTCAATCCGGTATTTTAACGCATCACACAACAACCCGCCGTCGGCAGCAGAGTTGCAGATTCCCGAAGAAGAAGATCAAGTCTATTTGGATGGCAAATTAAAAGAAATCTTCCCCAAAGGCATGACGGGGTTGTCTGATGAGGCAAAATCAATCGCCATCATGCAATATGTGTCGTCGGCCTTAACATTGAAAAACAATGGGGGGTCTGCCACCAAGATATTAAAAGAAGGGTATGCCATTTGCGGTGGAATGTCCCATGCCTTTCGCATTTTATGCCGAAAAACAGGCATCCCCTCTCGTTATATCGGCGCTTTTTATTTGCGCCCCATTCAGGGCGGCCACGCCATCAGCGAAGTATTTTACGATGGGCAATGGCACCTGATGGACCCCACATTTGCCCTGTTTTATTATTCAAATCCACAATACGACCAAAAAGGCACAGTGGCTTCTTTCCATGAGGTGGTTCTCAATCCAAAAAATCGGACAGCCATGAAAGTGGTGGAAAAACCGTGGCAGGGAACATACGGCACCGCCGAACGGTCATTCAACCCACTACCCGCAGGATCAGATTACCTGAAGGATGTATATGGCACAGGCATTGTCGATTTGTATGTCAAATATGCCACCGAAACATTTCCCGTTGCCTATGGCAGTGCCGACCCGGTTTCATTTCCTGTTGATGCCGACCTGCGCAACAACACTGAGTTCCGGGTGGGTGAACCAGATGGTGACTCTCGCGATGTGGTTCTACAGGCACTCAATGGCACAACCTATGTTGGCGGTCATTATTTGGGCGGATCGTTTCCACCCGGATTTCACACATGGACAATTCACACACCAGGCCGTTGTCGAGTTCAAATAATTTATGAGAGCACCACCGACACGCCACCCCAACTCGCGTTTGTACCATTAAAAGCCGTGCGTTTGGCAACACATCGATATGACAATCGACAAGCCCTGTTCGAAATATTAACCATTGGAACCGAAGCCATTTTTTCGATATACTGTCCAGAAAGCACATTTGTTGTTGATGCAATCAAAGCCGTCCGGATTTCTGCGGAGTAAAGCACGGTTGAATGTTCCAACGTATTTTCATGTCCCTCGTCAGTACTTTTACGTATTTCAAATCTTTATATGAAGATCTATTGCGCAACAAAACAGCCCTTTCAACGTTCACAACACCCGATCACAAGGAGATAGATATGATTCCCATGATAAGCAGCCTGTGTTATGGCCCACTTGGTGCGTGTCAATTGCCGCGCACCTGGTGGAAAGTGCTCTTGCGCAAAGCCAATCTCATGGACGAAGAATATCCAGATTTCAGCGGCGGGTTGGATCGCGGTGTTTTTGAAGCGCTAAACCTCGACCAAGACACCACCCTTACCTATCTGCGCGACAACATGCCATCTTATCTCGACTTTGAAGCCTGGATTCTCAAACAAAAAGGGGATGCTTTTTTTGGTTTTGAACAACAAGATGCCATCATCCGCTGGAATGCCAAACTGCGCGCACGCCGCCACAATCGCCCTGAAAAAATACAGGAAACCTACAACGACATCGGCCTGCCATCAAATGCGGGTATTGATTCGGCAATTGTGCTCAACAGCCTGCAAGACTGGCAGCTCTTTTTTAAACGCGATCTGAATTCCGGTTATGCAACAAAACTCGGTGGTCGTGTTGTCCCACTTGTGGCCACCATTGACTATGGCCCCCTCGGTGTGCGCCAGTTGCCGCGCACCTGGTATAAAATTGCGCTCAAAGCCAAAAGATTATTGCACCCAGACTATCCCGACATGACCGGTGGAGGACTCGACCCTCGCGCGCTCAAAGCCCTCAATCTCGACATCGACAAAACCCTCTCTTTCATACGCACCAGCATGCCATCTTATCTCGACTTTGAAGCTTGGGTTCTGGCACAAAACAATGGAAAATTGCCCGGCGGTGCGGTTGATGAATGGAACGACTATCTGTGCAATCGCATTCACAACGACAGCAAACGCGAAGACATTCACGCCACCATTGACCGCAAACACGACGATTCCTTAAAATCGGCCATTATTCTCAATCAAATTGAAGACTGGCATCTGGCCCATCAGGATCTGATCAACAATCTGTAATAACTGACGATGGACGATTGACCATAGACGATGGAAAAACTCTGCTTTAAACCATCGTCCATCGTCCATTGTCTATCGTCGAAAATTCAAGTTTGTTATCTGAAATACTATAGCACGCAACATCAAAGTCAGGAGAAAAACAGGTATCCTGTATTCTGAATAGGAAAGGAAGGGTATCCCATGGCCCTCTTAATTGGGCAGCGCCCCAACGGCGTCACCATCCATCAGGTGACCACCGATGCGCGTGACAAATCGAACATCTACTGCGAGCTGCCTTATTGCTCCATCGATTCACGCCTGTTTGTTTATGAACAAAAAA
>CAXNEV010000077.1:0-10651 GCA_964200925.1 Candidatus Latescibacterota bacterium
ATGTCTTTCTAACAGATCAGGCAACGGCCATGCGTTCTCGAATACATTCTTCTTTGAAGTTGTGCGCATGAAATCGGGATGTCATGGCTTCGCGAACGTTTTTAAAATCGGCATGTTCGTACAAATTGTGGCATTGGTGAGGATCTTTAAACAGGTCGTAGAGTTCCCCATATGCACGGTTTTTGTATTGAACAAGTTTGTATCGGCCTTCGATATAGGTGTGTTGCATAAAGGGGCCGTGTGATGGGCGAAATTCAACGAGTGCCCAGTCGCGAGCCTGATGGTTGGCACGCATCCATGATTCAATTTGGCAAATGCCCTGACTGTTTTTGCCGGGTTTGCATTGGGCGATATTGAGAAACGTTTTTTCCAGATCAACCAGACTTTGCAGGGCGTAACTGCGGGCACCGCGTGTGGTGCAGTGTGGGTGGCGCACGATGAATGGCACACGCTGCATACATTCGTAAGTTGGTAAACCCTTGCCCCACAATTGATGATCGCCCAGGTAATCGCCGTGATCGGATGTGAAGACGATGAGCGTTTCGTTCAGGAGGCCACGCATTTCGAGATGGGATAACAGGCGGCCGATGTGGAAATCCATGAGACTGACCATGCCATTGTAAACGGCACGCAGGCGTTTGATGTCTTGTGTGGTTCGTTCAGGACGTATTTTGCAATCGCCCCAACCGCGATCTTGCAAATCGGGATCATCGCCGTAAAATTGGCCATTTTGGAGCGTTCGATAAAAGGGTGGTTTGTCTTCCATTTTATGGGATTGGGAGATGGGATTGGGCATGTCTTCTGCATTGTACATAGATGCCCATGGTTCTGGTGTAACGTAGGGGTTATGCGGATCCTGGAAACTGGCCCAGATGAAAAAGGGTTGGTTTTGATCTGCAGCGCGGTCGATGGCGGCAATAGATTCATTGGCAATCCAGGTGGATCCATGGTAGTGTTCGGGCAGATGCCAGGGGCCAAAGTGGTCGTAGTCGTGGATGTTGAAATAAGAGGTGAGATCGATGCCTTGATTGGATAACCACACCCCGTAGTTCATGCCACTGGCATGGGGTTCAGAGGTATGACCGATAACGAGTTGGGCATGTTGAAATCCGAAGTAGGGACCAGACCATTTTTTGAAGAAATCGAGATTGTGAACATGAGGGGCCGATTCGAAGCTTTTGGGATCTTTGCACGCCTGAAAATGTGCTTTGCCCAATAGAGCTGTGAAATAGCCTGCCTGGGACAAATTGTCTGCGACGGTTGGACCGTAATTTTCAGGCAGGCTGGTGCCCACATGAAAACAGCCGTGGCGCGATGGATATTGTCCGGTTAAGATGGAACAACGCGACGGAGTACAAACGGGATTGACGGTGTAGGCGCGTTCAAATAAGATGCCTTCTTTGGCAAGTTGGTCCAGGTTTGGTGTTTGCAGGGTTGGATTGACACACCCAATGGCATCGGGGCGTTGTTGGTCGCTGGTGATCAGGAGGATGTTCATGAATTGGTATCCAGGAAAGTTCTACCGTTCATAGAGATTTTCCCTTGTCCAGGTTCGAGGTACTATTTTTCGACCCAAACGCTGAACGGTTTCATTCCGTTTTCGAACGCGTTCCTGGCGTTCGGCCATATCACTGGCTGCAACAGATTCCAGGTATTATGGCTGTTAATGTGGTCTTTTTGTCCACGGCAATTTTTCGCACTTTTTTAACGATTTTCTCGTCAATGCTGAGTGTAATATTCATTTTCATATCCTTCTTAAAAATGACCCATATTAAGGTTCACACTTAATATGGGTCATTTCATTTTTTGTGTCAAACTTATTTCCCATTTAAAATTCTGGCGGCTGTTTGTGGTCAATTTTGTATTGATAGGATACGGGATAGAGATCAAGTTGCTTTCGCCGCCGGAAGTATTATCTTGGTCTATTGAACCCTTTTTTTTCACAGAATTGTGCATGATCAAAACACCACCATTTTCACTGTAATGTAAGGAGGGTGTTGTATGGCCGAACCAAGGATTACAAAGCTGGAATTGATTTTTTTTGAGCACGAAGTCAAAGATTTGGGACGAGATTACAACGGGTTTAATACGGTGTATGAAAAGGGTGTGGTGATGAAAATGCGCCCGGCAGTGATTCGGGTTCATACAAATGTGGGGGTTGTCGGAGAGGATCTGGCAAAGGGCTCAAATCCAATGGGACGGTTGGCATCGATTGCGCAGTATGTGCTGGGGAAAAATCCATTTGAGCGGGAGAAAATTTACAACGATTTAAAACGGGGGTTGCGCCATACGGATCGAACCGCAATTTGTATGATTGATGTGGCACTTTGGGATTTTGCAGGAAAAGTTTATGGCGTTCCGATTTATCAGCTTTTGGGTGGATATAAAAAAACTTTACCAGCCTATGCCAGTACATATCACGGCGATGAAAACGGGGGGTTGGGTTCACCTGAAGCATTTGCGGAGTTCGCGGTGCAATGCAAAGAGATCGGATATCCGGCGTTTAAGATTCACGGGTGGGGCAATGGGCCCATCCGGCGCGAGTGTGCAACGGTTGTTGAAACGCGCAAACGGGTGGGTGAGGATATGGATTTGATGATTGACCCTGCATGTGAATATGAAACATGGGCCGATGCCCTGAGAATTGGCCGGGCGTGTGATGCGGCAAATTTTTTCTGGCTTGAGGATGCATATAAAGATGGGGGTGTGTCGATTTTTGCTCATCGAAAATTGCGGGAGTTGATCAAGACGCCCCTTTTGCAGACCGAACACATTTTTGGACTGGAGCAGCACGTCGATTTTGTTGTTCATGGCGGCACAGATTTTGTGCGGGTTGGTGTGTATGAAGACGGTGGCATTACAGGGGCCATGAAAGTGGCGCACGCAACCGAGGGATTTGGGCTGGATGTGGAGTTTCACGGAGGCGGACTGGCACATCGGCATTGTATTGCAGCGATTCGCAATACGAATTACTATGAACTGGGATTGTTGAATCCAAAAGTAAAAACCTCCAAGCCGCCGGTGTACCCGCCGGAGTTTACGGACGACCTGGAAAATGTGGACAAAAACGGGCAGGTGATCGTGCCACAGGGACCGGGGCTGGGTGTGGAACTCGACTGGGATTTTATCAACGCACATCAGGTGGATAAGGTTATTTACGAATAAATTGGGATTTTGCAGGAGGAGAGATGCCGTTGAAAATGCCTTTTGAACACCCCCTATCATCCGATTATAACTACTGTGTGTTTCCCGATGAGGTTGAATCTTTTGTGGCGGCAATAAAAGGCGCACCCGAATTGACTGTCGATGTTTTTTCGCAATATTCGGGTCACCTTGTTTATGCGTTCACGCTGACCGATCCCAACATTTCAAGGTCGGAAAAACAGGCGATGTTTGTCTCTCGCCCTCATGCGCACGAACCGGCTGGCACGGCTGCAATGGTGGAATTGGCCAGGGCGCTTTTGGGTGATGGCATCTATCATGATATGGATGACATGTGGCGAAAGGATATATTGAGCCGTTTTGTTATCACGCTTGTGCCCGATGCCAATCCTTTTGGCAGTCATCGTGCGCCTGTGAAATTCTGGGATGGATCAGAAATACCCAATGAGAAGTTTTTTCTGTGGATGTTTGGCGAATCGGGTGAAAAAGCGGGGCAGCGCTTTCCCCGGGTGGCACACTGGGACAAACGCGAAGTGACACCACCAGCGCTTTTGGGCATTGCTTATGAGCAGATTGACGCACAGACGTACGTTGAACCCAATCGCGATTATCGGTCCACATTTTTCCGGTCGTTTTTTGAACTGGACAAACGTTATAAATACGATGTTTGGCTGGATCTTCATCAAACGGAATTTATCAACTCGGACCGCAATGCCGAAGTTCATTTGCCGACCTGTTATGATGATTTGTCTGATGAACTTCAGGCCAAACACCGCGCTTTGGGCGAAGCCCTTCACCGGCGATGGCGAGCAAGTGGGGCTGTTCCAAAGGACAAACCTCAAGTGCCCTATCGGAACAATGACATACAGCGCAATTTTCTCACGGCGGTCTGGTTGCCCATTTCCAGCCGGCTTGTGCATCTGGTGACCGAAGTGCAAAACAACCATGGAAAAACGCCTGTTTCAAATCAGGTTTATTTTCAGGGTGTTGCGATGCTCGAAACATTGGACTGGATGGTTCATGGACATGAAAACACGTTGAACGTTAACATCTTGTAAACCATGCGACTGCGACTCTGATAGGGTGGAACGTGCAAACGCGCTTTTAACCATTATCTTACACAGGAGAGGCAGATTTGAACACACAACCGTTTTTGTATTGTTTGAACACCAGCACCATTCGCAGTGAGGGGCTGTCGGTTCTGGATTATATCGATATAACCGCCGATGCGGGGTTTGTGGGTATTGAACCGTGGGTTAAAGAAATTGATGCGTATGTGGAACAGGGTGGCACGCTGGAATCCATACGGGATCGCGCAGAAAAACACGGCATTCAGATTGTGAATTTGATCGCTTTTTTTGAATGGGCTGTGCCCGAAGACAACCGACGCCAAAAAGGTCTGGACGAAGCGCGGCGCTGTTTTGCCATGGCCGAAACACTTGGCTGTTCGTTTGTGGCCGCGCCCCCCTTTGGCATTCACGACCGGAAGATCGATTTGTTTCCCGTGGCCGAGCGGTTTGGAGAACTGATTGATGCGGTGGCGCAATACCCGGTGGTGCCCCTGCTGGAGTTCTGGGGCATTGCCAAAACGCTGGGCACTTTGGGCGAAGCGCTGTTTGTGGCTGCCGAATGTGGAAAACCCGGCACACAAATTCTGGCCGATGTGTATCACATGTATAAGGGAAGCGGCCATTTTTACGGACTGGAACACTTAGGGCCTGGCAAACTGGGGTTGGTACACGCCAACGATTATCCGTCTCAGCCAGGTCGCGATGTGATTAAGGATGCCGACCGGGTGTATCCGGGCGATGGTATTGCACCGTGGGATCAGGTGGTGGTGGGTTTGAAAAACGCGGGGTATCAGGGGATGTTGTCTTTGGAATTATTTAATCCGGCTTACTGGGCCATGGGGCCTGTGGCTGTTGCACAAGAAGGCATGAAAAAACTCAGGGCGTGTGTGGAAAAATTTTAACAAGGAGCCTTTATGAAAGCGCTTGTTACGGGTGTGAGCGGTCGTTTGGGGCCTTTTGTGGTTTCAGACCTGGCTGAAGCGGGCCACGATCTCGTGCTTTTTTCTCGAAAAAAACCTGAAGGGGCACTTGCCAGATGGCCCTGGATTGACGGCGATATTGTCGATCCTGAGGCATGTATGCGCGCGCTGGATGGTGGCGGGTTTGACGCGGTGCAACATCTGGCTGCACAGCCCTATCCCACGGATCATCCGGGGCAACGCGAAAACGCAGCGGTCAAGGGATTGTCTTTTGATACCACTATGAAGTCCAACATCATGGGCACGTATTATTTGTTGCAGGCAGCGGTGCAACACGGTGTGGGCATTTTTGTTATGACGGGAAGCAATTGCGCACTTGGGCATGGGTATCGCATCAGTGACACGCCGTTTCCATTTGTGTATTTGCCTGTGGATGAAAATCATCCTGAAAAGGTGGAAGACAGTTATTCTTATAGCAAACTGGCAGGCGAAGAATTGCTGGCATCTTATACCCGTGCGTATGGCATACGCACCTATGCCGTGCGGTCGGCGGGCATTTGCAACGAAGAGCGGCGCAAAAATATGGCGGCCAATGCCAAACCTTCCAAAACATGGAATCCCTGGTTGTGGGCCTGGGTGGGCAGTGAAGATGTGGCTTCGGCGCATCGGTTGCTGATGGAAAAGGCAATGGACATTGTGCCGCATGGCGCATTTTTTTGCAATGGAGACGATACCACGGCGCTTGAATCCACAGGGGATTTGATTGCACAATTTCGGCCCGATTTGCAGCCGATGACCACAGGGTTAAAAGGCCATGCCTCTCTGCTGTCAAACCAGAAACTTCGCGACAGTGTGGGGTGGGAACACAAAACGTCGTGGCGGGTGTATTTATAAATTTTTTTGATAACAAACCAATTAAAAAGGAAACAGACTATGTCTTCTCCTATTGGCATGGGTGTTGTGGGGTGTGGGGCCATTGGCATGCGCGGTGCGCTTTCGCATTTGAGCCAGCCCGATGTGCAAAATCGCGTGCGATTGGCCGCATGTTGTGATCCTTCACCTGGGCGTGCGCGTGCGGCGTCTGAGAAATTCAATGTTGGGGCTCACTACGAAACATTTGAAGAACTACTGGCCGATCCGCATGTGGATGTTGTGACGCTTTGCACGCCGATTGGCATGCATTTTGATCAGGGGATGGCCGCGCTTGAAGCGGGAAAACATGTGCATTTTAACAAAACGATGACAACCACGGTTGCCGAAGCCGATCAGATTATTCAAAAAGCGGCTGAGAAAAAATTGCGCGTTGTGGCATCACCTGGGCAGATGTTGCACCCGCACAACCGGCGCATTCGCAAACACATTTTGCAAGGCGATCTGGGCACACTTGTTTGGGCGGTTGCGGGTGTGGCCATTAGCGATTATCACCTCAAAGAAGAATTTCGCAAGGGAAATGATCCGCTGACCAATGTCGATCCCAGTTGGTATTTTCGCCGTCCGGGTGGTGGGCCGCAATACGATGTGACGGTGTATGCTTTGCATGCGCTGACCGGTGTGCTGGGGCCTGCCAAACGAATTACGGCCATGTCGGGACTGGTGCTTCCCGAACGGGAGTTTCAGGGCAGAAAAATTGCGTGTGATATGGATGACAGCACGGTGATGTTGCTCGATTTTGGCCATGCCTTTTTTGCATTTGCCTATGGCACGGTGGCAGGCAGTGTGACCAGGGGTTTTCAGCCGAATATTTACGGTAGCAAAGGAGCCATTGTCGGCACGATGTTTAAAGATCAGGAACTCAAACTGGCTGATGATCATCAACCGCATGTGACTGGCCCGCATGTGGGATTGGCTGAGTCGCACGTTTTTGAAGATCTGATGCAACTTGTCGATTGGATTCGCGACGGAAAACCCTCCATTGTCAGTGTTGAACACGCACGGCATGTGATTGACATTATTGAGTCGGGATATCGCGCTGCTCAGACCGGTTGCACACAGGATTTGACAACCGCGTTTACGCCGTTGTCGCTTGATGTGTTGAATGGGTAATACAAGGGGAGAGAAGAGAGACAATCACTGTGATTTGATCAAAGGGGTATTTATGGCAAAAAAAAATCAGCAACAGCGTCCCATTTTGCTTTCGGTGGTTCAGTATGCCGACGAATTGGAAGCGGGACAAATGACCATGATAGATGTTGTCAACAAGGCCAAAACGCTCAGTGTGTCGGGTGTGGAACTGAGGCCTGAACCGTGGAAAAATTTGCCGGCAGAATTGCCCGCTGTGCGAGATCGCATTCAGGCACTGGAACTGATGGTGGTTTTTGCAACAACGGGCACGCTGTTTTCCGATCAGGCAGAAGAACATCTCAAACGGGATATTGATTCGGCCCGGGCATTGGGATCGCCGTTTTTGCGCATTTTCCCCGGACAAGTTCCAGCAAAACAGGATGATCCCAAATGGACTGTCGCACAAAAAATAGTCGATTATGCCGCCACTCAGGGTGTGGTGTTGGCCCTTGAAAATTTTGGGGCTGCACCGGGCAATACGCTCAGAGAGATTCAAACGGTTTTGAATCGTTTCAACACGATGAAAACCAATGTGGATATGGGCAATTATGCCACAGCAGGACAGGATGTGGTTGACGCGATTAATGCATTGAAGGATCGCATTGTTTATGTACATGCCAAAGATGCATCGACCCAGGCTCCGGGTGCGTTTGCCCTGGGTGAGGGCACGATGCCTTTAAAGGCCATTTTTGAAGCACTGGATGGGTTGCCTCAAAAAGTGATTTATTGTTTTGAATTTGGCGGAGGTGGTGAACCCGATGCGCGTATTACACGCAGTTTGGCCTTTTTGAAAAATTAACGGAGGATGATATGAAAATATTATTGCACTATCCATTTGACAAAGCACAGGTCGATGCGTTTAAAGAAGTGGCCAAACGCTGCGGCAATCACGAGGTATTGTTTACCACTGATGATGCCGAAGCGATCCAATTGGCAGGTGATGTGTCGGTGTTGATTGGACATTTTAAACCCGAAGTTTGTGCGGCGGCACCCCGGTTAAAATGGATTCAATCGTTCAGTGCGGGGATGGACAATTTTTTGTTTCCAGAAATTGTTGCACGCGACGTGGTTATTTCCAATGCCGCAGGCATTCATGCACCCCAGGGAGGAGAACATGCCTGGGCACTGTTGTTGGCCCTTGCGCGGGGCATTCGCCCGGCGGTTGAGCAGATGCAAAAGAAAAAGTGGGGCGGTGTGAATGTGGTGGAGCTGTCGGGTGGCACACTTGGGGTGGTTGGGTTGGGCGGGTTTGGCATGGAAATGGTGAAACGCGCCAAAGGGTATGACATGACCGTGATTGGGCTTGATCCGGTGCGCAAAGAAAAACCCGAAGGTGTGGATGAACTGTATCTTCCCACGCATGAACATGTGATGGCGATGTTAAAACGCGCCGATGCGGTGCTGGTGGCCTGCCCGCGTACAAAGGAAACCTATCATTTATTCAATGCCGAAGCTTTTAATGCGATGAAACCCACGGCGTTTCTGGTGAATGTGACACGTGGGGGCATTGTGGATGAAGATGCACTGGTGGCCGCATTAAAAAATGGCGAGATTGCCGGGGCGGCCTTAGATGTGTGTGAAGAAGAACCGTTGCCTGAAAGCAGCCCATTGTGGAATGCGCCCAATTTTATTGTGACGCCGCATCGGGCAGGGGCCTCTCAACATCGCCCACGCCGATTGTCAGAATTTTTTGTCAAGAATCTGGAGCGGTTTTTAAAGGGTGAAAAGGTGCTGAATGTGGTGGATAAGGTGAAGGGGTATTAAAAATGGGGGTGATGACCGGGTTTGTAACGCCAGAAACACAACGGGATGTTGAAAAGCGATTGATCGCCTTGCCCACAGCGGCGGGGTTTCGGGATCACTTAACGCGCATTTCAGAAAAACCCCATCCGTTTGGATCAGCGGCCAATGTACAGGTGGGCAGCTATCTGGCCGAGGTGATGGCCCAAGCGGGGCTGGATGTGGATACCTATGCCTATGATGTTTACACACCGCAAAATGATGTTGCGCCCTATGTGGCGCTGGTGACGCCGATGCGGATGCCGTTGAACCTGCAGGAATATATTTTGACGGAAGATCGATTTTCCGGACATCCCGATCTGACACCGGGTTGGGTGGCCTATTCGGGATCTGGCGATGTGACGGCCGAGGTGGTGTATGTGAATTATGGTCAAAAAGAAGATTTTGACCGGTTGCGCAATCTGGGGGTGTCGGTTGTGGGCAAGATTGTGATTGCGCGTTATGGCATGAATTTCAGGGGATATAAGGTCAAGTTTGCCGAAGCAGCCGGTGCGGTGGGTGTGATCATGTATTCCGATCCGGCCGACACGGGGTATGTAAAGGGTGTGGAATATCCCGAAGGCCGATTTGGCGGTGAAAGTGCGGTGCAGCGCGGATCGTTGTTGACATTGCCTTATGCGGGTGATCCGCTTACGCCAGGGGTGGCGGCGTTGCCCGATGCCAAACGGTTGAACCCTTTGGACGTGGCATTTCCAAAGATTCCGGTGGTGCCATTGCCGTATGTGTCGGCGGTGGAGATTTTGAAGCGGATGGCGGGTTCACCTGTGCCTGTGGGTTGGCAGGGCGGGTTGCCGTTTGCTTATCGGATAACGGGTGGGTCTGATTTAACGGTGCGTTTGAAGGTTCAGCAGCGTTGTGAATTAACACGGGCGACCAATGTGGTGGGCACACTGTGGGGTGAGGCTGAACCAGATGCCTGGGTAATGCTGGGGTGTCATTATGATGCGTGGGCTTTTGGCACAGCCGATCCAAACAGCGGCACGGCGATGTTGTTGTGTTTGGCCGAAGCGATGGGGGTGTTAAAACGAAACGGATTTCGACCCCATCGCACCATTCGTTTTGCGCACTGGGATGCCGAGGAGTTTGGCATTATTGGGTCAACCGAGTGGGTAGAACAATTTGAAGGCGATTTGGCGCAAAAGGCCGTTGCTTATTTGAATGCCGATATGGCGGCAACCGGATTGTCTTTTGGCGGTGGGGCATCTCCTTCGTTAAAAGGGGTTATTGTTGGGGCAACCCAGACCGTGGCCGATGTGCAGGGATCTGGCACCGTGTATGATAACTGGTGTGCACACACGGTGGGGGCTGGCAAGCCGTTATTTGCCAATTTGGGCGGCGGATCGGATCATTTGCCTTTTTACGTTCATGCCGGGGTGCCGTCGGCGGCACTGGCGATGTCTGGTGGAGTACCGGTGTATCATTCGGTGTACGATTCTATGGCCTGGTACGAGCGGTTTGGCGATCCGTCGTTTCAGGCAGGGCCGGCTATGGCTGGTTTGAACGGGATTGTGGCTTTGCGACTGGCCAATGCCGATGTGTTGCCCTATTCGGTGAAAGCGTATGCCGATGATTTTGCCGAGCATTTAAAAGGACTGATCCAACAAGCCAGGACTTTTGGGGTATCTTTTGAAGCCGGTG
>CAXNEV010000078.1:0-10639 GCA_964200925.1 Candidatus Latescibacterota bacterium
CCCCTTTTAAAAAAGGGGGATACAGGGGGATTTGTCGATGAATCAGAATGGCGAGAAAAAAAAGAAAAAACTGGTTAAAAATGCAGGCACTTTGCTCTTCATTGGGGTCATTGTCAGCATGCTGATCAGCGCATTGTCTTTCACCAATGTTTACCAGGATCAAGAATCCAGCCTTTACGATTGGCGATTCCAATTTCGCAATGAACTATTTGGCGAGCCCGAACAACACAACAAATTGGCCACCATTGATATCGATGACCTCGCATTCCAAACATATGGTTTTCCCATGACGCGCGATTTGCACGGTCACCTGGTTCAAGCCATTCACAAATATGGAGCTCGCATGATTGGCTTCGATATTTTCTTTTATGAACCCAGCGAACCTCTATTATCACCACAGGATGTGGCTTCTATCGACAAAGAAACGTTGACCAAAAACGAAGTCATTCAACTGATTAAAGATTATGACAAAGTCTTGTTGGAAGCATCCCAACAATCCAACATCGTTTACCTTTCCAATACGTTTGAAGTGATCGACGACGATATCCCCAACGCAGCCACATTTGCAAAAAATAATCTTCGCAATGTCACACCCGAAAAAAAACAAGCCGTAGAATTGCTCGATCGCTTTTCGATTCCTTTATCAGATTCCAAGCTTTTAGATGAACTCTACAATGCCACCGACATCGAGGTTCCTCTCACGCCTTTTATCGAAAGCTCCCGAGGCATTGGTTTTGCCATGCCCAAACCCGATCACGACGGCATTGTGCGCCGTTATCGTTTGGGGTTGATTTACAACGGGCGTATTTATTTGGCTTTGGGATTGCTTATGGCCAGTGATTATCTCAATGTCCCTCGTGAAAACATCAAATTTATCCCAGACCAATACGTTGAAATCCCCGATGCCAAATTCCCAAATGGCACCACCGGAACTATTCGCATTCCCATTTCCGGAAATGGCGAAATGCTGGTCAACTGGGCAGGGTCTTATCATCAAACTTTCCAGCATTTGCCTTTCAATTTGATTCTCGACTTTGCGGCATCCAACCCTCGAAACAAAGCGTTGCAGATTGCCAAAAGGGTCGCTGCTACCTCCCCGGAAGCCATCGAAAACCCATCTTTGTTTCTTCAAAAAATGCGTAGCGAAGGTGCCCCTTCCGATTTGTCTGATGAACAGGTGTTGGATTTGGCAGCACAAATTTCTCTTTACCAGACAATGGAGCGATTTATTCAGGAAAATGCCAACCAATCCATTGAATCGTTTGTAAAATCTTTAGGAATACCCGAAACTGAAGTGCCAACTTACGCTGGCATGTGGAATTCCATTTTTACATCCATTGCCATGAATTTGCGCATTTTAGAAATTCTTAAAAATGATCCTGAAATGCCGTTGAAACAAGTAGGCGACAAATTAAATATTTCGCGCCTTGAAGACATCAAATATGGCGTCGGCGTTTTGCGAGATTTGATTCGCAAAGGGGGTGTCACATCCGAACATCACCCCCTGTATTTTGAAACCCTGATCACCAGTGCAGGGCTTTTTGGCGATCAAGAATCAGACCGCATCATCAACGAAGACAATTTTAAAAACACCGTTTTCTTTTATGGGTTAACAGCCACTGGCACACACGATCTCAACCCAACCCCTTTTGGTGCACGCGAAGCAATGTTGGGCGCGCATGTGAATGTGTTTAACACCATAGTAACCCAAAATTTTCTCACGCGCCTTTCTCCATGGGCCAATGTGGCCATTATTATTGTATTGGGGTTGCTTATTGGGTTTCTGGTGCCTCGGTTTACAGCCATTCCTGGGGCAACCATAATCATCGGCATTCTCATTGTCTATTTGACCATTGTTTTCTTGATATTTGCGAAAAATGGCATTTGGATCGATGCTCTGGGCCCTATTGCCACATTGATTTTGGGGTATTTGAGCATCACTCTTTACAATTATGTGCAAAAAGAAAAAGAAAAAGAATTTGTACAGGGGGCATTTGGCCACTATCTCGATCCTAAAGTAATCAGTCAAATCGTCGATAATCCCAATCTTCTCGGGCAATTAGGTGGCGACGCTCGTGTTATGACTGCTTTTTTTTCTGATGTGGCGAGTTTTTCATCCATTTCTGAACATCTAACACCCGTTGAATTGGTTGAAACCATCAACGAATACCTCACCGAAATGTGTGAAATTATCGCCCAACACAATGGCACAATCGATAAATTTGAGGGCGATGCCATTGTGGCTTTTTGGGGAGCACCTATCTATCAAGACGATCATGCCGAAAACGCTGTTTTGGCTGCTATCGACATGCAAAACCAAATGATTAAGTTGCGGCAAAAATGGGTAGATGAAGGCAAAATGGTCGAATTGCGGCAAATATGGGCTGACGAAGGCCGTGGAACCTTTTTTGGCGTGCGCGTGGGCATGAATACCGGTGAAATGGTGGTGGGCAATATGGGATCCAAAACGCGTATTGACTATACCATGTTGGGTGATGCCGTCAATTTGGCTGCTCGTCTTGAAGGCGCTGGCAAAGCCTATGGCGTCACTACTATGATTTCTGAATCCACCTACATGGTCACTCGCGGGTTAATTGAAGCACGCCTGCTTGACAGCATTCGCGTGGTTGGCAAAAATGAACCCGTTCGCGTTTACGAAGTCCTGGGGCGCAAAGGGCAGGTTGATCCTCAAAAAATGCAAGTGATTGACTTATTTGCCGAAGGTGTTTCCAAATACCGTGAACGCAAATGGGATGAGGCCATTTCGATGTTTGAACAAGGCCTTGCCATTGATCCTTCAGATGGTCCTTGCCGTGTTTATATCAAACGTGCCCTGACTTTCAAAACAACCCCTCCGGCCGAAAATTGGGATGCCGTACACAACCTCGATTCCAAATAAAGCATCAAAATTGTGCGATAATCTCTTGCCCCTTTATATTAAAAACCATCCATCCACAAAAAAGGACGATCAATATGTTGATCGTCCTTTTTTGTTATTTTGTTATTTTGAAATGAGCAAACCCGATCTATTTTCCATCATCCACAGCCAATTTTTGATCGTAAATCGCTCGGTTTTTCAAAATTTTTACAGCTTCTTGAAATTGTTTATCACCTTTTAAAGACGCCAGTATTTCAGCCGAAGTTCCCCAAACTCGCCGCGCCAGAACGCGTTCAATTTCGTTTTTAATAAACGGTTCCGCTTTATCGTTATCAGCCTTGCGTTCTCGTTGAGAAACATTTGAAAGCTGCAACAGCGCCGCTTTATCTGCCTGATTTAATATTTCTTTTTCCTTCATGGCTTGTTCTAACTCTTGAATTTGCATTTCCATTAACGTTTTATATTCAAAACCCTTTGAATGGGTCGAGTCAGACATATAGATCCAGAATTCATCGACAATATTTTCTGGCAAACGGTACTCTTCATATCGGGCAGGAAATGTTCGGTTGGCAGCATAGTGGATAGCAAAATCAAAAAGCTTCCAACTGTTCAACAAAGCAACTACCAAGCGCGGTCGCCGTTCGGGTTCAACCACCACATCTGGTTTGATGCCCCCTCCTCCATAAACAGTACGTCCTTTGCGCATAGTTTTAAATGCTTTTTCAGGATCACTTCCTTCTGGGCCACTTTCGTGAACGGCCTGTCCCAGCAATCGCTCCATTTTCATATCCAGCACTTCTTGCGCTTGATGGTCGTCGATATCAAAACGTTCTTTTAACTCTGTAATAGCTTGTTCCCGTCGATCTGTTTGTCCAATAATACCCAACAATTCATATGCCGATACACGCAAAGAATCAGCTATAGAAACCTCCAATGGCCCCCCTCGAAACATTCGCTGAGAGGAGTTGTGAATGCTGCGACCACTGGGTGTATAATAAGCTGCCGTTGTCAATTTTAGCGCTTTATCTCCTCGGCCTAATTGACGCACTGTTTGCACAGATCCTTTTCCAAATGTCTGGGTACCTACAATCAACCCACGATCCCAATCTTGTATGGCACCTGCAACGATCTCTGAAGCACTGGCGCTGCGGCCATTTACCAGAATCACAAGCGGAACATCCGCCACCAGAGCCGGTTCTTGTGTTTTGTGCGAACGATCCTGTTCTGATCGACGTCCTTTTGTTGACACCACCATCAAACCAGGTTCCAAAAATTTGTCTACCACATCCACAGCTGCATTCAATAAACCGCCCGGATTTCCGCGCAAATCAAGCACAAGTCCTTTTACATTTTTTTTTATTTCCAAGTGCAATGCTTCTTCTAACTCTGCACTTGTGCGTTCCGTAAACCTTCCGCTGTTGAGATC
This sequence comes from Candidatus Latescibacterota bacterium, assembly GCA_964200925.1. GTDB lineage: Bacteria > Latescibacterota > UBA2968 > UBA2968 > UBA2968 > CAXNEV01. The sequence goes on from CAXNEV010000078.1 coordinate 4,305, forward strand.
CGACATGGAAATGTAACCTATTTCTGGGTCAACTTCTCCTGGCAGGTCGACGCTTGGAATATCTATGCGTGCCCGTACAATAGGCTGTTTAAAAGACTTTTCCCGGCCTGGGCGTGCCACTGTTATAACCACACTATCTCCGGGATCTCCACGCAATACATCGACCACTGCCCGCAATTCTTTGGTATATGTTGAGTCACCTTCAATCATTACTATTCGATCGCCAACCATTAAGCCTGCTGTGTCTGCTGGAGTGCCTTCAATAACGCTCATGACAACAGGGGGCTCTAATTCGTCGCGTTTGCTGATGGTAATACCCAGCCCCCCAAATTTCCCTCGGGTTTCAATCTGAAGTTGTTCTAACGACCTTTTATCGTAAAAACTGGTATAGGGATCCAACTCATTTATCATGCCTTCTATTGCCGCTTTGCTTAAATCTTCGGGTTCCAGCTCTTTAAAATATTCTGTATAAAGAAGATTATATGCATCCGTGATATCATCAAACCCACGTCCCAGATGCGCATAGGAATCTTCTCCTGTAACCAGCCGTGAATCCAAAAACACATAGATGCCCAGCATACCGATCAGCATGGCCAAAATCGTCAGTTTGCGCTTGAAACCCTCACCGAACATAATTTACCTCCAAAAAACTTGATTTCTGAATTCCTCAAACAGGAAATTAATCAATAAAGCGTTTGTGCCTGACAATATTTTTTTATACGTTTTCCAACAACAAAATGTTCCTTATGAAATACGAGGCATCACTGCTTTCAAGATATCTTGAAATACATCCTGAATTGTTTTTTCTCCATCAACTCGTATAATGCGTTCAGGATATGCGGAATGTAGTTCCGCATATCCTGAACGCACCTTTTCAAACATCTCATCTGATTCTGATTCTATGCGATCATTTTCCGACAGCCCCATGCGCGACCGTGATGTCTTAACTTCAATATCAACCCATACGGTCATGTGAGGCACCAACCCATCAGTTGCAATGTTTTGAATGGTTTTCAATTGCCCTGTATCCAGCCCCCGACCATATCCCTGATAAGCAAACGTGGAATCAATAAATCGATCTGTAATAACACATTTCCCCGCCTGGAGTGCTGGACGAATTAAACTTGCAACGTGCTGCGCACGGTCTGCGGCAAACATCAACATTTCAGCTTTTGGTGACACAGATTCGGGAGAATTCCAGGTCAGGAGTAAATGTCTGAGTTCACGGCCAAGCACCGTTGCTCCAGGCTCCCGTGTTAACAACACGTCATATCCTATTGCCTTCAAATGGTTGGTAAGCAATGCTGCCTGTGTTGATTTGCCGCATTTATCGATGCCTTCAAATGATACAAAAAACCCAGCCAACGATCCTCCTTAAACCCATTTTCTATTATTTGGTGTTACCAGATAAAAAAAACCCGGATAGAACCCGGGTTCTTTTTCAAAACAAGAAATGCCATCATTATAATTTTGTATGCTTTCTGTAGTGATACACCCTTTCCATAGCTGTAAAATTGGCAAGCAGCGCAATAACCCAAACCGCCACACTCAACCCGACCTCTCCAACCAGCGCCCCAACACCAATTGCAATTACACGTTCAGCGCGCTGCATAAATCCAACCTTGCACTCTCCGCCCAATCCCTCTACACGTGCCCGTACATAACTAACCATGAGGGAGCCAGCCAAGGCAAAAAACACTGCCGAACTTGTCCACAAATCATTGGCTCGAATAAAGCTGACTGCAATGCCAAACCAGATGAAGATTTCTGAATATCGATCAACCGTTGAATCGAGCAACGCACCAAATTTGCTTGCTGTTTTGCCTTTGCGAGCCACCTGCCCATCCAAAAGGTCAAAAATACCAGCAATCAGCACTGTTAAACCAGCCCAGAGATAATGGCCAAACCCAAACAGAACGGCAGCTCCCACGTTGAACACAAAACCAATCAGCGTGAGCCAATCCGGGGCAAAACGCTTTGCCACCAGAAATTGTATAGGAGGTTCTAAAATCTCCGCAACATCGTCTTTTATCTTCTCAATCACGGGCATTTCCCCGGCGGAAAGATTGTGAATTCTATGGGTTTACAACAATTGGTAATATAGAATATTTCCCGTGGGGTAGCAAGGGAAATTTCCCTCCAAACTCAGTGCGTCGATCCTTCCATTTCTCCTGTTACAACACCTTTTACACAATCTTATAGTTATTCACATTTTCATGTGAATAACTATATCTTATCTGTGAATATCTTTTTTTAATTTTTCAAATTACTTTTATAATTAATGGTTTATTTTTGCACAGTTATTCACATTTGATTTTCCACACACATTTCTTCCAAAAAAGAAAAGCAAGACATCTTTGCCTTGCTTTTTATCTAATAGGTACTCGCTTATTGCGAGTTTACCGGAAGACTTCAATGTGTTTTATGATTACTGGGCTGGACGGATGATCTTGCAAACGCGGGTTATTTTGTATCACATTCATGTTTGCGATTTTATCTACCACATCTAAGCCATTGATCACTTCCCCAAAAGCTGTGTATTGACCATCCAAATGTGGTGTTGGCCCATGCATGATGAAAAATTGACTTCCCGCCCCAACATTCACATCGCCAACCCGCGCCATCGATAAAATACCTTTCATATGCTTGGTATCGTTGAACTCATGGGGAATATTCACTAAGGGTCCTCCCATGCCATCGTCATAGGGATCCTTGTTTTTGGTGTTGGGATCACCTCCTTGAATCATAAAACCTGAAATCACCCGATGAAATTGTGTATTATCATAAAAACCACCTTCGGCCCGAGCAATAAACGCAAAACAGTGAATCGGTGCTTTTTCCGGGTAAAATTTCACTTCAATATTGCCCACATTTGTTTCAATTCTAGCCTTTGCATTTTGCATTTGTCCCACCCAGAATCTCACTCGCTTATCAATTTCTTCCATTCGATTCATTTGGTTTTGAATTTTGTCTTGTGTGCTTTTCAGTGACTGATTTTCCGCCACCAATTTTTCATTGGATTCTTTTAATTGATCTAATTCCGCTTGGTTACAACCTGTGAGCCATAAACCCATCCCCAACGTGATCAGCAAATACCATTTCATAAGACATGACTCCTTTTTTGTAGGGTGCTTGAATGAACAATTTCTCATCAAAATTGGAAAAACCTTTTGATTGCTGACAACTCTTCTTTAGCTGACACATCCAAATTTTCTTTACGACTCAATTTAAAAAATTTAAGAAAAATTTCTTAAATTTGGAACAAAAATTTAATCAGAAACGTCAATTAATTAAGGAGCGTCTTTTTCAACGCAGATGAGAGACTCTCCTTATCCAAATTTTCCCTTTTTGGATCCATCTAATCTCTCATCTTGTGATTCGCTCTTCGGGGACATAACCCCGATTCTCCCCAAGCGCATTTGCGCACCGCCTCGTTTCTGCCAAGCACCCTCTGGCAGTGATGAAGCGGTTTTTTTATTATTTCCCCTACTATCCTGCACGATCTGCCATATAACCAAGCCTTTTAATTCCCTTGACACAGGTGTCATACCATCCTTTATTTTCTGCGCTCAATTCGTCGTTACATTCCGATTCTGGAGACACTCTATGGACTATCGCATTGAAACCGACAGCATGGGAGAAATTCGGGTTCCCAATAACAAGTATTATGGTGCACAAACTGCCCGATCCCTCATTCATTTTGCCATTGGCAATGACACAATGCCTCGTGAAATGATTCGTGCATTGGGCATTCTTAAAAAAGCTGCTGCTCTGGTCAACCATGGTTTGGGCAAATTGCCTGTCGACAAAGCCAATCTTATTGTACAGGCTGCGGATGAAGTGATTGATGGCAAACTCGATGACCACTTTCCTCTGCGCATTTGGCAAACTGGCAGCGGTACACAGACTAACATGAATGTCAATGAAGTCATTTCAAACCGCGCTATTGAATTGGCTGGTGGCAAAATGGGTAGTAAAAATCCCATTCATCCCAACGACCATGTCAACATGGCCCAATCGTCCAACGACACTTTTCCCACCGCCATGCATATTTCCGCTGCCGAAGAAATTCATCGTCGACTCATTCCCATGGTCACACGGCTTCGCGATACATTTGCCCACAAAGCTGATTCTTTTAAAGACATCATCAAAATCGGGCGAACCCATTTGATGGATGCCACACCCTTAAGCTTAGGTCAGGAGTTTTCGGGTTACGTCACCCAGTTGACCAAATGTCTTACCCGCATGAATGATTGTTTGCCACAACTGTATGAACTGGCATTGGGGGGTACCGCCGTGGGCACTGGCTTGAATACTCACCCCGAATTTGCCGTGCGTTCCGCTAATAAAATCGCCGAATTGACCCAATTGCCTTTTGTCACTGCCCCTAACAAATTTGAATCACTTGCCTCACACGATACCCTTGTTTTTACCAGTGGTGGCCTCAAAACCCTTGCTTGTGCCTTAATGAAAATCGCCAATGACATTCGCTGGTTAGCCTCTGGTCCTCGTTGCGGCATTGGCGAATTGTACATTCCCGAAAACGAACCGGGCAGTTCCATCATGCCAGGAAAAGTCAACCCCACCCAATGCGAAGCCATTACTATGGTTGCTGCTCAAGTCATTGGCAATGACACCGCTATCGCTATTGGCGGTGCTTCGGGTAATTTTGAACTCAATGTGTTTAAGCCCCTCATGATTCATAACCTGTTGCACTCCATTCGCCTGTTAGCCGATGGTTGTGAAATGTTTGATGAACACTGCGCCATTGGCATTGAACCCAACCGCGATACCATTGATAAATATTTGCGCGAATCTTTGATGCTGGTCACTGCGCTTAATCCGCACATTGGGTATGACAATTCTGCCAAAGTGGCCAAAAAAGCATTTGCAGACAATGCCACACTTAAGGAAACTGCCGTAGCCCTCGGTTTTTTGTCGGCCGAAGATTTTGATCGGTTTGTTCGCCCAGAAGATATGATTGGACCTAAGCCTTGATTTGTTCTTGTTCCTTTGATACAATAGGTCATTTCTGTTTTTTTTCCTCAGAGTTATTTTTTTTGACTCGTTTCTGATTTTCTTTCACTATTACATGAAGGGTTTTCATGCATGCGACTTGTCACATTTGAGCATCAGGGCCAGCAGCGTCTCGGCGTGCGCACCGGAAATCAGATTATTGATTTGAACAAAGCCGACCCGTCCATTCCCAACAATATGCGCGATTTTTTAAATGCAGGTGATGTAGCTTTAAAAAACGCTCAGGCAGCTCAAATTAAATTGGAGCATGGCATTGAATCCTCTATCGTTAAAATTTGTGCCCCCATTTATAATCCCGAAAAAATTATCTGTATTGGGTTAAATTATGCCGATCACGCTGCCGAAAGTGGCATGCCTATTCCCAGCGAACCCGTGGTTTTTTCCAAATATGCCTCATCCATTATTGCACCAGGTGAAGCCATTTGTGCCCCAGCAGTGAGCAAAAAAGTGGATTATGAGGTGGAATTGGTGGCCATGATTGGCAAAGGTGGACGAAATATTTCTCAGGCCAAAGCCATGAACCATGTCGTGGGTTATATGGTGGGGCACGACGTTAGTGCACGCGATTATCAGCTTGAAAAACCCGCTGGACAATGGATGATGGGCAAAACCTTTGATACATTTGCCCCAATTGGCCCCGATTTGGTCACCACCGATGAAGTTGCCAACCCACACAATCTGGGCATTCGGTGTATCTTAAACGGACAAACTGTTCAAGATTCAAACACATCGCAATTGATCTTTAAAATTGACCAACTTATTTCCTACCTGTCTCACGTTTTTACTTTAGCCCCTGGCGACTTGATTTTTACCGGCACCCCTTCTGGAGTGGGCATGGGTCGCAAACCACCTGTTTGGTTACATGCAGGTGATACCGTTGTTTGTGAGGTGGATGGCCTCGGACGTCTTGAAAATCCGGTTGTTGCCGGGTAAAATAATTGCTTACACCTACATAAAAGAACCCCCTGTGAAGTTTATTTCTCAGGGGGTTCTTTTTCCTTCTGTGGTTTGTCTGGCCAATTCATTAATATTGATTTATGATCATTTGTGGGGTTTTTAATTCTTTTTATGCCTGCTGTTGAATGAATAATATTTGATTTATGCAGTAAGGCGATTTCTTAAGTCGGCCATTTCGCGTTCTAGATAATCCATTCGCAGGGACAATTCGCGGTCGTGTAACACCCGGTCTGCTGCATTGCCCAGATCATCGTGTAAATCAGACAATCGCCGTTTGAGCAACTCACAGTTGCGCCCCACATCGGCCAAATCGGCTTCAACCTGCACCTGACGGGTAGCCA